>NZ_JBWZCK010000010.1:0-194961 GCF_059383555.1 Pseudarthrobacter sp. MDT1-56 | reverse complement strand
CGGCACCCAGCTCGGCTTCCTGATGGCAGGCTTCGCCCCGGCAATCGTCGCGGCGATGGGCGGCATCAAGCCCGGGGGCTGGGTCCAGATCAGCATCTTCACCAGCNCGTCATCTGCGTCATCTCGGCCGTCTCGGCCCTGACCGCCAAGGAATCCTTCAAGATTCCCACCAAGGAGCTCGGCCTCAAGTAACCCGGCCGCAGCGTTCCGGCCCGGTGTCCCCGGGCCGCAGCACCGGAAGCCCGGCGTGTCCACAGGACACGTCGGGCTTTTCCATGTCCCACGGGGGGCAGGGCAAGGAGCAACTGGGCGGCAGCGCCGGAGTCGCGACGGCCGGTGCGTAAAGTCGGGGTCAGCCCCTGCCCGTCCCCAGCACTGCGGCCAGATGGTAGCTGACCGGCTCCTCGAGCTGTTCGTAGGTGCAGGAACGCGGATCCCGGTCCGGGCGCCAGCGGACAAACTGCGCGGTGTGGCGGAACCGCTCGCCTTCCATGTGGTCGTATTTCACTTCCAGCACACGGTCCGGCCGGAGCGGGGTGAAGGAGAGGTCCTTGCCTCCGCTCCACCGGCTGCCCTCGGCATTGCGCGGGGTGCGGTTCCCTTCCTCCTGCCGGGCCCAGTGCCAGGGGTGCTCCTCGAAGCTGGTTACAAGCGGCTGGAGCTCCTCGAAAAGTTCCTTGCGGCGCTGCATCGGGAAGGCCCCGACCACGCCCACGTTCGCGAGTCCGCCGGCGTCGTCATAGAGCCCCAGCAACAGCGAACCGATCCGGTCCGGCCCGGAGGTGTGCACCCGATACCCGGCCAGTACGCAGTCTGCGGTGCGTGCGTGCTTGACCTTGAACATGGAGCGCTTGTCCGGCAGGTACGGCCCCTCCAGCGGCTTGGCTACGATCCCGTCGAGCCCGGCCCCCTCGAACTGGTGGAACCATTCCTCGGCCGTTCCCTTGTCCTGCGTCGCGGCGGTGAGGTGGATCGGAGCCGCACTCCCGGCGAGTACGCGTTCCAACGCCGCGCGCCGCTCGGCGAAGGGACGCGCGGTGAGGTCCTCGTCGTCGAGCGCCAGCAGATCGAACGCGACAAAACTCGCGGGCGTCTGTTCGGCCAGCAGCCGGACCCGGCTCGCCGCTGGAAGGATCCGCTGTTGCAGGGAATCGAAGTCGAGCCGGTCGCCGGAGGCGCCGACCATGATGATCTCGCCGTCGAGCACGCAGCGCGGCGGGAGGTTTGCCTTCAACGCCTCGACCAGTTCCGGGAAGTAGCGGGTCAGGGGCTTGCCGTTGCGGCTGCCGATCTCCACGTCTCCGCCGTCGCGGAAGATGATGGCCCGGAACCCGTCCCACTTCGGCTCGAACATCAGCGCGCCGTCGGGCAGGGACGTCACGGCTTTCGCCAGCATGGGCGCGATCGGGGGCATCAGCGGCAGTAGCATAGGCCTATTGTGGCCGCGCACCGCGCCGCCCGCCAGAGGCAGGCCGGGCAGGGACCGGCCGGGCAGGCTTTCCTCGACAACCGGCCGGGCCGACGGTAGACATTAACGATGGCTATCCTCGGTTTCCACGCATCGCACGAACAGATCAGTCCCGGCCAGCTCCTCAAGGACGTTCAGCTGGCGGAGCAGGCAGGCTTCGACGCCGCCATGTGCTCGGACCACATCGAGCCCTGGTCCGCGCGGCAGGGGCATTCCGGTTTCGCCTGGTCCTGGCTCGGGGCCGCGCTGGCAACCACCAAACTGCGCCTCGGCGTGGTGACGGCGCCGGGCCAGCGGTACCACCCCGCCATCATCGCGCACGCGTCGGCCACCCTGGCGGACATGTTCCCCGGCCGGTTCTGGCTGGCGCCGGGCAGCGGCGAGTACATGAACGAGCACGTCACCGGGGACGCCTGGCCGGACAAGGCGACGCGGCAGCAGCGCCTTGAGGAAGCCGTGCAGATCATCCGCGACCTCCACGACGGCAAGGAAGTGACCCGGAACGGCCTGGTCACCGTCCAGCAGGCCAGGATCTGGGACGTGCCGGAGATCAAGCCGCCGCTGATCGCGCCTGCTGTCAGTGTGGAAACAGCGCGCCGGGGGGCAGCCTGGGCGGACGGGCTGGTCACGGTCAACCAGCCGCACGCGAAGCTGAAGGACATGCTCGCCGCCTACCGCGATGCCGGCGGCCGGGGCAAGGCCGTGCTGCAGGTGCACCTGTCCTGGGCGCCGACGGAGCACGAAGCCGTTGCGGTTGCCCTGGACCAGTGGCGCAGCAACGTGTTCGCCCCGCCGATCCCCTGGGATCTCCCGACGGCGGCCCACTTCGACGGCGTCAGCGCCGACGTCGGTGAGGAACAGGTCCGGACCGTCGTGAACATCTCCGCGGACCCCGGGCAGCACGCGCAGTGGCTGGCCGAATATGTCGAACTCGGCTTCGACGAGCTGTACCTGCACTTCGTTGGGCAGGAGCAGGCACCGTTCATCCATACTTTCGCGGAGCAGGTCCTCCCGCAGCTTCGTGGGTCCGGGAACCCGCGGCAGGACCGGGAGGTGCTGCTGTGAGGATCGCCGAGACCTCGGACCTTTGGTGGAAGAACGCCGTTATCTACTGCCTGGATCCGGAGACGTTCTTCGACGGCGACGGCGACGGCACCGGTGATTTCGGCGGCCTGATCCAGCGCGTGGACTATCTCGCGGCCCTGGGAGTGACGTGCATCTGGCTGATGCCCTTCTACCCCACTCCGGACAAGGACGACGGCTACGACGTGACGGACCTGTACGGCGTGGACCGGCGGCTGGGCAACCTGGGCGACGTCGTCGAGTTCATCCGGACCGCGAAGGACCGGGGAATGCGGGTGATCGCGGACTTCGTCCTCAACCACACCTCGGACAAGCACCCCTGGTTCGTGGAGTCCCGCAAGTCGGTGGACAACCCGTTCCGCGATTACTACGTGTGGCGCAAGGACACCCCGCCGGATACCTCCGAGCAGGTGGTGTTCCCCGGTGAGGAGACGTCCATCTGGACCCAGGACAAGGCCACCGGTGAGTGGTACCTGCACATGTTCGCCAAGCACCAACCGGACCTGAACGTGGCCAATCCCAAGGTCCGGGACGAGATCGCCAAGTCCATGGGGTTCTGGCTGCAGCTGGGACTGGACGGCTTCCGGCTGGACGCGGTCCCGTTCTTCCTGGAGCTGCAGGGCACGTCCAAGGAAGGCTCGGCGCAGGTCGATCCGCACGACTACCTCAGCGCGCTCCGCAGCTTCCTCAACCGCCGCAACGGCAGTGGCGTGCTTCTGGGCGAAGTCAACGTGCCCTACAAGGACCAGGTGAAGTACTTCGGCGGCGCGGCAGGAAACGAGCTGAACATGCAGTTCGACTTCCTGTCCATGCAAAACCTGTACTTGGCCCTCGCCCGGGAGGACGCCCGGCCGTTGGCCAAGTCGCTCAGCTCCCGCCCGAAGATCCACCCGGACAACCAGTGGGCCATGTTCGTCCGCAACCACGACGAGCTGACCCTGGACAAACTCAGCGACGCCGAACGCGAGGAGGTCTTTGCCGCGTTCGGACCGGACGAGGACATGCAGATGTACGGCCGCGGCCTGCGCCGCCGGCTGCCCACCATGCTCAACGGCGACCCCGCCCGGATCCGCATGGTCTACTCGCTGATGTTCGCGCTGCCCGGAACCCCGGTGTTGTTCTACGGCGAGGAGATCGGCATGGGCGAGGACCTGACGGCGAAGGGCCGCTCGGCCGTGCGGTCCCCCATGCAATGGAATGACACCGAAAACGGCGGATTCTCGACTGCGCCAGCAAAGGATCTGGTGGCACAGGTGGTGGAGGGCTACTTCGCGCCGAAGAACATCAACGCCGCCGCCGCGAAGAGGGATCCCGACTCACTGTGGAACTTCATGGCCACGCTGATCCAGCGCTACCGGGAAAGCCCCGAACTGGGGTGGGGCGACTTCGAACTCATCAAGCAACCCGCTGAGAAGGTGCTTCTGCACCGATGCACCTGGGCCGGCTCGACCGTCGTCCTGGCCCACAATTTCGGGGCGGAGCCAGCCTCCGTGGCCGCGAACCTGACCTCCGCCGGGGACCCGGAGCCGGGTTTCGAGGGCGCCTATCTGCGGGATCTGCTGGACGGGGAGGACGTCGAGCTGGCGCACGACGGCGGTTTCGAGCTGGAACTGGACCGTTACGGCTACCGGTGGTTCCGGATCCAGCGCCCGGGGGAACGCTATATCCCATGAGGTACCGCCAGCCGGGCCGACGACGCCGGTAACTCCCCCGGCGTCGAACGCTTACCCACGTCTTACCGGGCCGAAACGCGGCGGCAACATTGGCGCAGGACACTGAAGGTGCCGGCAAGAGCAGGCACCACTCTCCAGTCCAGGAGGCCCCGCCATGTTGAAGGAAGCCAAAGCCCATGTAACCCGCATCCGTGCCCTGGATCAGCTGCACCGCGGAGACGAGATCGAGGCGCGCCTCAGGGTCGGCCCGAATTACGACGACGTCGTGATCCGCCGCGGCAGCGTCCAGGAAACCGCACCCGGAATCGGCGTGGTCTGGATCATGGACCGGCAGTCCGGAACCCGGAAGGCCATCAACACGGACGAGTGCAGTCTCTGGCGGGTCGCCTGAGACGGCTAGCCCCCCGCGACGGACTGGATGATCAGGACCTCCTGGCCCGGGGAAACCTCGGTGGCCAGGCCCTGCAGGCGGCGAATCTCATTCCCGTTGACGTATATATTCACGTAGCGTCGGATCGCCCCGGTCTCATCCCGCAACCGCCTCGACAGCGCCGGGTACTCCCCGGTCACCACGTCCAGCACACCCTCCACGGTCACCGCGGTGTCTGCGGGCGCAGTCAGGAAGGACTGCCCGCCGGCCAGCGGCTGGAGCACACTGGGCAGCACCACACTGATGCCGGCCACGGTTCTCAGGCGCTCACGGCGGCGCCGGACCCCGCGGAACCGGAGAGGACGGCCGGGGCGACGGCCGTGGCCCGGACGCACAGCACGTCCGGCAGGTGCGATGCCACCTCGGCGAAGTGTTCCCCCTCGTCGGCGCTGGCATAGACGCTGCCGCCGCGCGTGCCGAAGTACACGCCGGCCGGTTCCGCCGCGTCGACGCAGGCGGCATCACGGAGCACGGAGTTGAAGTCCGCTGCCGGGAGTCCGTCGTCAAGCCGCTTCCAGCTCGCACCCGCGTCGTCGGTCCGGTGGACCGCCAGTTTGCCCTCCGGCGGGATCCTCTCGCCGTCGGCCTTCAGCGGGATTACCCAGGCGGTGCCGGCCCGGTGGGGATGCGTGAGCATCACGAAGCCGAAGTCCGCCGGCAGTCCTTCCGCGATCGACTCCCAGCTCTCGGCGTCGTCGTCGCTGCGATAGACGCCGTGGTGGTTCTGCGCATAAAGGCGGCCGTCGACGGCGGCATCGGCCGCGATCTTGTGCACGCACTGGCCAAATTCCGGGTTGGGGTCGGGCATGAAATAGGCCGAGATGCCCTTGTTGCGCGGCTCCCACGAGCTGCCGCCGTCGAGCGAGCGGTAGACGCCGCCGGTGCTCATCGCGACGTGCACCTTCTCGCCGGTGTGGTCGACGACGATTGAGTGTGCCGCGGCGCCGCCGTAGCCTGCTCCCCAGTCAGCGCGGTGCGGGTGGTCCCAGAGGCCGCGGTTGAGCTCGAAGTGTTCGCCGCCGTCGGTGGATTTCCAGACTGAAATCGGCTCGCAGCCGGCCCAGACGACCCCGGGGCGGGATTCGGCGTCGGGGTGGATCTGCCAGACGCGTTCCAAGGCAGCGTCCGTGCCTTCGGGGAAGCGGATGGCGCCTTCCTCGGGCTCGTTCCACGTTTCGCCCAGGTCGTCGGAGTGGAACACGGTGGGTCCCCAGTGTTCCGAACGCACGCCGACCAGAATGCGGGTCCGGCCGTCTCGCGTATCGATGCCGATGCTCGGGACTTCACTCATCAGGAAGTGCGGGCCGGAAAGGGACCAGTCTTTGCGGTCCGGGCTCGTCGCGAGCCAGAGACCTTTCTTGGTGCCGATTGCCAGGACATAACTCTCTGCGGTAGCCATGCCCCTTATGGAACCACCACCGAAAGATGCCCGCAATGGTTTTTCCGCTCGGGTTTGTCCCCGCCCGGGCTGCCCCTCGGAGCTGCCTGTCTTTATTGTGTTCGGGACGGGGCGTGTCAGTCGACGAATTCGGACTGCGTCTCGATGAAGTCCCAGTCGGCGTCGGTGAGCACCCCGGAAACGTCATCGGGGTGGGGACCACCGGCTTCGGCAATGCCTTGCAGCACGGCAAGCGGCAGCTCGGTGGCCCGCAGGTTCCCCCGCAGCCACTCCTTGCTCGCCAGATCCAGATCCAGCCACCACATGAAGATTTCCATGGCGGTCACCCTTTCCTGAGGTCTTCCACGTTAGGCCCCGCACCGGAGGTGTTCAAGTGCCGCATGGCTCTGGCGGCTTACAGGGCCGAGAGCACGTCCGCTGTCCGCTCCAGTGCGCCGGGGACCAGCGAGTAATAGGCCCAGGTGCCCCGCTTTTCGCGGTGCAGCAGACCGGCGTCAACGAGGATTTTGAGGTGATGGGACACCGTGGGCTGGCCGAGGTCCAGCGGCTCGGTAAGGTCGCAGACGCAGGCTTCGCCGCCGTCGGACGCCTTCACGATGGACAACAGCCGCAGACGGTTCGGATCGGCAAGGGCCTTGAAGAGCAGGGCCTTGCCCTGCGCCTCTTCCGCGCCGAGCACCGGCATCCCGGAGACGGTGCAGCAGGCTTCCGCCGACGTGGACTCAACAATCTGCTGTGTTGTCATGCTTCCATTATGCACTCATATTGACAGGCGTCGATATAGAGGGACATACTCACCATATCGATCATTATCAATCTTTCCGGATAGAGGTCACCATGGTTGAAACCACCAATCTTCCCGTTGCCGTCATCGGAGCGGGCCCGGTCGGCCTCGCCGCGGCCGCCCACCTCCTGGAGCGCGGTCTTGAGCCGCTGATTTTTGAGGTCGGCCCAACCGCGGGCGCCGCCATCGAGCAGTGGCGCCACATCCGGCTGTTCTCCCCGTGGCAGTTCAACACTGACGCCGCGGCCGTTCGCCTGCTCGCCGGGACCGGCTGGGAGGCGCCGGAGGCCACGGAGCTGCCGTTCGGCGGCGAACTCATCGACCAGTACCTCACGCCCCTGGCTGCACTTCCCGCGATCTCGCCCCGACTGCACACCGGCGCCCGCGTCGTGGCCGTGACGCGACAGGGCATGGACAAAACCCACAGCCGCAACCGCAACAGCGCAGCCTTTGTGGTCCGGGTCGAACACACCGACGGCGAAGTCCGCGACTACCGGGCCGCCGGCGTCATCGACGCGTCCGGCACCTGGTCCACCCGCAACCCGCTGGGAACCTCCGGCCTGCCCGCCCTTGGCGAAGCCGCCGCAGCTGACAGGATTTCCTCACCACTGCCGGATGTCCTGGACCGTGACCGTGACCGCTTCGAGGGCCGCACCGTGCTCGTGGTTGGCGCCGGCCACTCCGCCGCCAACACCCTGATCAACCTCTCCCAACTCGCGAGCCAGTCACCGGAGACCAGGATCCTCTGGGCTATCCGCGGCACCTCCGCCGCCAAGGTCTACGGCGGCGGCGACGACGACGGCCTCGCCGCCCGCGGCCAGCTCGGCAGCCGGCTCCGTCACCTCGTCGAGTCCGGCGCAGTGGAACTGCACACCGGCTTCGGGATCGCCGCCCTCGCAGCGTCCGGCGGCGCCGTCACTGTGACCTCCACGGACAGCCGCACCCTCGAGGCCGACGTCGTGGTTCCAGCCACCGGCTTCCGCCCCGATCTGGACATCCTCCGGGAACTCCGGCTGGAACTGGACCCGGGCGTCGAAGCCCCGCGTGAGCTCGGCCCGCTAATCGACCCGGAATTTCACTCCTGCGGCACCGTGGAGCCGCACGGCGCCAAAATGCTGGCCCACCCGGAACAGGACTTCTACATCGTCGGCATGAAGTCCTACGGGCGGGCACCGACCTTCCTGCTCGCCACCGGCTACGAGCAGGTCCGTTCCGTCGCCGCGGCCCTGGCCGGAGACCAGGAAGCTGCCGACACCGTCCAGCTCGAACTTCCCGAAACCGGCGTCTGCTCCTCCGACATCGGCACCAGCTGCGACGTCCCCGCCTCGGTACCGGCAGGGTTTGTCTCCGAAACCCCGGGCGCCTGCTGCGGAGCGCCCGAGCCCGTCCTCGTCGGGTTCCCGACCGGGCTGGCCCACGGCCGCTCCGGCGAGAACTGACCTGCCCCTTGCATTCGTCCACTAATCACACTGGAGTAATGCCATGACCGACCACCCTGATCACAGCCTGGGGCTGCAGGACAATACCGAACTGCTGCACCGGATCAGTGCACGCCTGGCTGAGAAATTCGCGGGCGTCTTCGCGCGCGAGACCGTCGAGCGCTACGTCTTCGAGTCCTACACCGCCTTGGCCCGGACCGCAAAGATCAGCACGTACCTGCCGGCCACCACCGAGCACTTCGCCAACGACCGGCTCGCCGCCCTGGCGAAGTCAAAGAATGCCGTGGTCAGCGAAGTTCCCGAGGTGCTTTTTGTCTGCGTCCAGAACGCCGGCCGCTCCCAGATGGCTGCGGCCCTGCTCAACGTGGAGGCCAAAGGCAGGATCCGTGTGCGCTCGGCGGGCTCGATGCCGGCGTCGGCACTGGACCCTGCCGTGGTGACCGCCATGGAGGAAATGGGGCTGGACCTGTCCCGGGAGTACCCCAAGCCGCTGACCGACGACGTCGTCCGCGCCTCCGACGTCGTGATCACTATGGGCTGCGGCGACTCCTGCCCCATCTACCCGGGCAAACGCTACGAGGACTGGGACCTCACGGATCCTTTCGGGCAGCCGGTAGAGACCGTCCGGGCGATCCGCGACCAGATTCACGACCGGGTCAGGGGCCTCGTTTCGTCCCTGCTGGAAACGCGTGGCCGCGGCACGGGCGCGCCGGACTCTTCCCGCAGCAGCTCCCACGGCAGCGCTGCGGACTGAGCCCATGGCCGCTCCCGAGATGCCACCGCAGCCTGCCGCTGCCGGCGCTCCCCGGGGCGGCCTGGTCTCGCTGTGCATCACCCAGACGACGGGATGGGGCCTGCTCTACTACTCCCTTCCCGCCGCTGTGCGGCCGATCAGCGAGGACACCGGCTGGGACCCTGCCCTGGTGACGGCGTCCTTCTCCGCCGGGCTGCTGGTGTCAGCCCTCGCCGGCATCCACGTGGGCCGGGTGCTCGACCGCACCGGGCCGCGGACCCTGATGGTCTGTGGCTCACTGGTTGGCGTCCTGGCGCTGGTGCTGGTCAGCCTGGCCCCGAACCTGCCGCTGTTTGCGGCCGCATGGCTGCTGGCAGGAACCGCCCAGGCCGCCATCCTCTACCAGCCGGCGTTCACCGTGATCAGCCGCTGGTACGGCCGCGACAGGGTCCGTCCGCTCACCACGCTGACGCTCCTGGCAGGCTTTGCCTCCACGATTTTCGTCCCGCTTACCGCAGGCCTCACCGCCGCCGTCGGCTGGCGCAGCACCTTCCTGGTCCTCGCCGCGCTGCTGGGGCTGGTGACGGTCCCGCTGCACGCACGCTTCCTCAACCGCACCTGGCCGGCCGCGGCGCACCCCGCCCGGTCCGCCGGGGATCGCCTACGGGTTCGGACCATCGCCCGGAGCCCGGAGTTTCTGGGCCTGCAGGCGCTCATGGTGCTGCTGTGCCTAGGGCTTTACACGGTGACGCTGAACATCATTCCGCTGCTGATGGAAAAAGGGGCCAGCTACGCCGCCGCTGCGCTGGGCCTCGGCCTGGTGGGGGCGGGGCAGGTCGGCGGGCGGCTCCTGTTCGCCGGGATTCCTGCCCGTGCCCGTGTGGCCACCATCGCCGGGGCTGCCGCCGCAGCGGTCCTCTCACTCGCCGTCCTCCCGGGGCCGCCGGGGTTGCTGATCGCGGCGGGAGTGTTCGCCGGGGCGGTCCGCGGCTGCCAGACGCTGCTGCAGGCCACGATCGTGGCCGAGCGGTGGGGCATGTCCAATCTGGGCGCCCTGCAGGGGCGCTTTGCCGTCCCGCTGACCGCGGTGACGGCGCTGGCGCCCGCTGCCGGCCCGGCGCTGGCCGGCTGGCTGGGCAGCTACACCGGGATGACATACGCCATGGCCGGCGCCGCCGGCCTTGCCGCCCTGGCTGCCGGAGCGTTGCTCACCGTCGGAGCGGCACCCCGCAAGGGGCCACCCGGCACGGACCGGACGGATTCCGCACCGCTGGCCCGCGGAAAGTCCGGGGAGTAAGTCCCTGTTCCCGGCGCAGGGCGGGAGACACAATTGAGTATGTCCGCTGAACGCACGAGTGGTCCGCCGCCCCTCGTGGTCGGCGTGCTCCCGGGGCAGAGCCCCGAAGTGCTGCAGACTGCCGCCTCACTTGCCTCGAAACTCGCCGCGCCGCTGATCTGCGCCCATGTCGATGAGGCGAGCTATCTCGTGGAGTGGGATCCGGCGCGGTCCGCGCACCGGCTCTCCCTGCATCCGGACACTGACAACGCTGAAATCCGGGCCGTGACCCAGGAGTTGCGGAACAACATCGGCTCAGCCTGCGACGCCCTTGGCATCCATTGGACCCTGCGGACGCTGGCCGGAGACCCGGCCCGGGCGCTGGGCAGACTGGCAGCCGAGGTCGGGGCCGCGATGATCATCGTGGGCACACCGGAGCCGGGGCTGGGTCACCGGATTTCCGCAGCCCTCAACGGATCGGTGGCCGCATGGCTTAGCCACCATCAGGACCATCCGATCCTCATCGTTCCGGTCCGGGCCGCCGTCCACCACCGAACAAGAAACAGCTCCTGACATGTTGTCCGATTGTGGGCCGGCGTGACCGTACCGCTGGACCGGGAAGCCGTCATTGCCGCGTACCGGCGCAACTGCGCAGGGCTCGAAGCGACCCTGGCAGCCGCCTCGCCCGAAACGCTCCGCCGCCGCAGTGCGGGCACCCGCTGGACCAACGAGGAGCTGCTGTACCACATGGTGTTCGGCTATGTTGTGGTGCTGGCCCTGCTTCCGTTGGTGCGGATCTTCGGACGGCTGCCTGTTCCCGTTAACCACGGTTTCGCGTGGCTGCTGAACGCCGGGACCGCCCCGTTCGACGCCGTCAACTACTGGGGCTCCAAGGGAGGCGCGCGAATTTTCAACCGCCGACGAATGGCCGCCAAGCTGCGCCGGGTGACCTCGGCACTGGAACGGCGGCTGCGGCGGGAGACGGAACCTGGCCTGGCCCGCCGGATGTACTTCCCGACGCGCTGGGACCCCTTCTTCAAAGAGGCCATGACCCTGGCCGACGTCTACGCGTACCCCGTGGCGCATTTCGATTTCCACGCGGCCCAGTTGTCATTGGACGCGGCTCCGGGGGAGCAACAGTGATCCCGGAAATAAAATGAATGTTGTTATTCGGGGTGCTGGCTTTCTCCACCTGCGGCCACGTAAGCTTGAATCCGTAGGCGGGAAAACGACCGCCGACCCAAAGACAGCTCCGGAGTGCGTATCCCCCAATAACGCACTCCGGAGCTCTTTTGTGTCCGGAACGTTCTGCCCTGTGACCGGCAAAGGGATACCCCCGCAGGGTACTTGCGCTATACCCCTTGGGGGTATATGTTTGGTTCATGAACGAGCCCGAAACCCCCGCCGTGGAACCAGCGGACGCCCAGCAGCATCAACAGCATGGTTACTCCTCCAATAAGGACGCCTATCTGCTGCGGCTGAAACGAATCGAGGGTCAGGTGCGCGGCATCGCCCGGATGGTCGATGAGGACAAGTACTGCATCGACATCCTCACGCAGGTCGCCGCCGTCACCAAAGCCCTGCACGCCGTCAGCCTCGGACTGGTGGAGGAGCACATCGGCCACTGCGTCGTCGGCGCCGCCTCCGAACCGGACGCGGCGCTGCGGGCCGAGGCCATCGACTTCAAGGTCAAAGAGGCCACCGATGCCATCGGCCGCCTGCTGCGGTAGCGGCGACACCACCCACCACCCAACGGGGCTGGCGAACCACCAGCAGCCCACCCACAAGGAGCAAGCCATGAGCACCGTTTCCACCACCGTCAACGTTTCCGGCATGACCTGCGGCCACTGCGTATCCTCCGTCAGCGAAGAGCTTGAGTCACTGGCCGGCGTCGAGACAATCGACGTGGACCTCAACTCCGGCGGCATTTCCACCGTCACCATCACCTCCACCGGGGCCCTGACAGCCTCCGAAATCGGCGAGGCCGTTGCCGAGGCGGGATACCTGGTCGTGTCCAACGAATCCTGAGCACCACCGGCCCGGCACACCACGCAGCGCACACCAGGAGGACAGGGAACATCGTGAGTAGAGAGCAACTGCTGGACCAGCCCGGAAGCCGGGTGATCGAGCTCGACATCGAGGGGATGACCTGCGCCTCCTGCGTCGGCCGGGTCGAACGCAAGCTCGGCAAGCTCGACGGCGTCACCGCCACCGTCAACCTGCCCCTGGAATCAGCCCAAGTCACAGTCCCCGCTGCCGTCACCGACGCCCAGATCACCGCCACCGTAGCGGCAGCAGGCTACAAGGCCACCGTCCGCACTCCCCAATACCCAGCCACGACGATCGAATCCGGCGCCGTTGGTGCGCGGGATGAAACCGCCGGTGAGCTGCCCACGCGCGCCGACGGTGCCGGCATGCGGCAGCATGCGTCTAAGCGAGGCACGAGCGAGCATGCCGAGCATGGCGGACCGGCGGCGCGCGGAGGCGACCACGCTGCGACCCACCCGGCGGCCAAGCTCCGCCCGCGCCTGATCGTAGCGGCCATCTTCACCATCCCGGTGTTCCTGATTTCCATGTTCCCGGCCTTCCAGTTCGCCAACTGGGGCTGGGTCGCAGGAGCCCTGGCCCTGCCGGTGGTCACCTGGGCCGCCTGGCCGTTCCACCGGGCCGCCGCCATCAACGCCCGGCACCTCGCCTCCACCATGGATACGCTCGTCTCCATCGGCGTGACCGCGGCCTACGTCTTCTCGGCCTGGCAACTCCTCGTGGACCCGCAAATGACCGACCACCCGCAGGGTATGGAGGGGATGGGCACCGGCGGGCTCTACTTCGAGGTCGCCGCGGTCGTCACCACCTTCCTGCTCCTGGGCCGGTACCTGGAGGCCAATGCCAAACAGAAGGCCGGAGACGCCCTCAAGGCGCTGCTGAACCTGGGCGCCAAGGATGCCACTGTCCTCCGCGACGGCCAGGAGCAGCAGATCCCGGCCGATCAGCTGGGGGCGGGCGACCTCATTGTGGTCCGCCCCGGCGAGAAGATTGCGACCGACGGCGTCGTCGTCGAGGGGTCCTCCGCGGTCGACGCCTCGCTGGTAACAGGCGAGTCAGTGCCGGTGGAAGTCGGCCCCGACAGTCCGGTCACGGGCGCCACCATCAACACTTCCGGCCGGCTGCTGGTCCGCGCCACGCGCGTCGGCGCCGAAACCACACTGGCCCAGATGGGCCGGTTGGTTTCCCAGGCCCAAACCGGCAAGGCACCGATCGCGCGCCTCGCGGACCGGATCAGCTCGGTGTTCGTGCCGGTGGTCCTGGCCATCGCCACGGTCACCTTCATCGCCTGGCTACTGGCAGCCACGCCCGACATCAGCGACGCCGAACTGCGCGCCGCGTTCACGGCCGCCGTCGCCGTGCTGGTCATCGCCTGCCCGTGCGCCCTGGGCCTGGCCACCCCTGTGGGGCTGCTCACCGGGACCGGCCGAGGGGCGCAGCTGGGCATCCTGATCAAAGGGCCGCAGGTCCTTGAGGACACCCGGACCGTTGACACCATCCTGCTGGACAAGACCGGCACCGTGACCAGCGGGCATCTGGCCGTCGACGGCACCGAGGTGTTCGGAACCTTCAGCCCGGCTGAGGTTCTCCGCCTGGCCGGCGCGGTCGAGGCCGCATCAGAACACCCGATTGCCCGCGCGGTCGCCGCTGCCGCACTCTCGGCGGAGCGCCGCGACAACGACGCCGGCGTCCTTCCCGCCGTCGCCAGCTTCCGCTCCGCGCCCGGCGGCGGGGTCCAGGGCACCGTCGGGGGCCGGCTCGTGACGGCCGGCCGCACGGGCTGGCTGCAGGAGAACGGCATCGCCCCCACCGCGGCGCAACTGGAGGCCCTGGCCAATGCCGAGGGCTCCGGTGCCACCGCGGTCTGGCTTGCCGTGGACGGGGAGCCGGCCGGAATCATCAGCCTGCGTGACACGCTCAAGCCGGGCTCCGCCGCCGCGATCCAGCGGCTCCGGGGGCTCGGGCTCCGGCCGATCCTCCTGACCGGGGACAACGCCGCCGTCGCCGCACAGGTGGCAGCCGCCGTCGGCATCGCTCCGGAGGACGTGTACGCCGGAGTGCTGCCGGAGGGCAAGGTCGAGGCCGTGCGGAAACTGCAGGCCGGCGGCGCCACCGTGGCCATGGCCGGCGACGGCGTGAACGACGCTGCGGCACTGGCCCAGGCGGACCTCGGCATCGCCATGGGCTCCGGGACTGACGTCGCCATCGAGGCCGCGGACCTGACGGTCATGGGCAACGAACTCGGGCAGGTCGTCCAGGCCATTGAGCTGTCCCGCCGGACCCTGGCCACCATCAAGACCAACCTCTTCTGGGCCTTCTTCTACAACGCCGTCGGGATCCCGGTGGCGGCCCTGGGCCTGCTCAACCCGATGATCGCCGGCGCCGCGATGGCCGCCAGCTCCGTGCTGGTCGTGGCGAACTCGCTGCGGCTGCGCAGCTTCGGCAAGTAGGCCGCCGCTGGCCGGGCGCCGCCCGTCTATCCGCCCGTCAGGCCGCGCCGAAGCGGACGGCAGCCCTGGCCTTCGCCTTGGCCTCTTCCTCCCCGCGGTCCTTTGCCGGGGCGTGGGTCACCAGGGAGTCGAGCAGGTGCTGGGTGGCGTGGGCAATCTCGTGCACCGCCCGGTTGAAGGCCTCCTCGTTGGCCTTGGACGGCTTGGTGCTGCCACTGATCTTGCGCACGTATTGCAGCGCAGCGGCTTCCACCTCGGCGGTGGTAGCGTGCGGTTCGAAATTGTGGAGGGTCCGGATATTTCGGCACATACCTCCATGCTAGGTGCCAAGGCGCTTGGGATCGAGGGCATGGGGAGGGCTGCCCATCGACACTTTTTCGGCAGGCAGGATAGTTTGGGGGCATTGGATCTTCCGGAGCAGCCGGGATCCGCCGGGGGGCGCCTACAGGGCCCGGGTCCGGTTCTACCACTGAGGAGATTTTTCGAATGGCTATTTGGGGTGCAGACATTGCTCAGCTCAAGACTCTTGGGACTAAGCTGCAGGCAGGTTCGTCGGAGATCGACAAGCAGAAATCGATGCTGACCAAGGTGCTTGAGGGCACCGACTGGAAGGGTCCGGACGCCGACAAGTTCCGCAGCGAATGGAACGGCCAGCACGTTGCCGCCCTGGCGAAGGTCTCCCAGGCTCTGCAGGAGGCCGGCAAGCAGGCCAGCCGCAACGCCACGGAGCAGGAAAGCGCTTCCCGCTAGGCAGAAGCCCACAGAATCCAACCGGCCCGGACGCTACAGCGTCCGGGCCGGTTTTGTCGGACCCTACCTACGGCACGGGTTCGACGTCGTTCGCGTGGTCGAGCGCCGCCGGGCCGGCCCCGGCGGGGGTCCGCAACTCGTCCAGCCGTACCAGCACGACGCCGCCAACAATCAGCAGCCCGCCCATGAGTTGGATGGGGCCCGGCAGTTCACCCAGCAGCAACCACGCCCAGACGACGGCGAACAGGACCTCGGTCAGCGAGACAAAGGACGCCACTTTGGAGCCGAGTGCCCGCGCCGCCACAATGCCGGATACGTAGGCGAGCACGGTGGCCAGCACGACGAGTCCACCCAGGGCCACCCACCAGGGGGTAACCCAGGGGCCCAGCCGGGTGTCGGCCGTGCTGAACGCCATCGGCAGCAGGCCGGTTGCCGCGGCGAGCCACATAATGACGGCGCCGACCATGAGTCCCCCGGAGGCGAGGACGATCGGTGGGAGTGTGTCGTTTTCCTTGGCCGTGATGAAGAAGTAGATGGCCAGGCAAACCGCGGCCGCGATCCCCCACAGCACGCCGATGAGGTCGATCTTGACAGCCCCGGTGAGGTCCAGGACCAGGACCAGCCCGCCCAGGGACAGCAGAGTTCCGGCAATCGTCAAAGGCCGCGGGCGTTTGCGGCTGGCGGCCCAGAGCCACAGCACGATAATCACGGGTGCCAGGTATTCCAGCAGCAGGGCGACCCCTACCGACAGGCGCGCCACCGCGTTGAAATAGAACAGCTGGCAGGCGGCGACCCCGATGAGGCCGAAGAGCAACACCGTGAGCCAGTTGTCCCTGAGCTGGTGCCAGCGCCCACGCAGCGCCGGAATGGCGGGAACGGCCAGGATGACGGCCGCCCCGGTGAGGCGCGCGGTGACGGCTGCCCCGGGGGTCCAGCCGGTCTCCAGCAGCGCCTTGGCAAAGGAACCGGAGAGACCAAACACGGCCGAGGAAAACAAGGCAACCCCCAGGCCCGACGCCATGAAAGCTGATGCCGCGCCGGGCTTGCCGGCCCCGGGCGTCCCGGGGGCGCGCCGTCCGGCGTCGATCGTGGCCGGAGCTTCGGCGGTGCGGCGTGCGGCAGACACGGGCTGCCTCCTGTCAGGAGTAAAGTAGGGTTATGCTCATGACAGTACGCCACGCCGACGTAAGGAGTCAAGATGCTTTTTGCCCCTGACACAGAAGTGGCCCTGCGGTCTGTGGTCAACCTGATCAACTCGGCGGCCAACGGGGATGAGCACCTGTCCACGGCCGAAGATCTGGATCGGTTTCTGGAAGCCGAGGGATTCACCGGTTCGCGGACCCGGGACGCGGCGGAACTTGCCAGCGTGCACCGCCTCCGCGGCGAGCTCGCCGCCCTTTGGCTCGCGGACGAATCCACCGCCGTGGACACCGTGAACCGGCTGCTGCGGGAGGCGCACGCGCTCCCCCGGCTCGTGAAGCACGATGAATGGGACTGGCACCTGCACGCCACCACCCCGGAGGCTCCGCTGGCGGATCGGATGAGCACAGAGGCCGCCATGGCCCTGGTCGATGTCATCCGCGGCAAGGAAATGGACCGCATGCTGGTGTGCGCCGCCGAGGACTGCGACGCCGTCGTGCTGGACCTCAGCAGGAACCGTTCCAAGCGCTACTGCGACACCGGCAACTGCGCGAACCGGGCGCACGTGGCGGCTTATCGCGCCCGGAAGGCGGCGTCCTGAGCCGGTCGTACGGCGCGCGGTCCTAGCGGACGTCGTCGCCGGAACTGTGGGGCCCGGCGTCCGGGGCGCCGGCATCCGACCCGGGTTGCGCCGGGTGGCCGCCGTGCCCGGAGTTCCGGGAACTCAGGTTGACGCCGGACCCCTTGCCGAGCTGCTCGTCGTTGGGCTTGTGGCCCATCGAAAGCATGGCGAGCACCACCAGAATCACAATGAAGGCGATGCCGGCGGCAGTGAAGGCCAGGTCAAAGCGCGGGGTCTTGGCGCTGCCGCCGGAGGCGAAAATGAGCGTGGCAACGAAGGCCAGCACAGCCCAGAACGCGGAGAACATAAGCGGTCCCTTGACCGAGGTGCGCAGCTTGCGCGGTTCTCCAGATTTCTGCTGTGCCAAGGTGCTTTCCTCCTGCAGCCGACGCCGCCAGGCGTGGCAGTTGTGATGCCGCAATCGTTCTACGCAAGGTAGAACCTGTCGGTACTAGTTTACGGCCTCCGCGGAATCAGCCCGTGCATCGTGCCGCAAGGTCAGCCCGGCCAGCATCCAGAGCACCCCGCTGATGATGGCACCGCCGCCGGCGACGCCGAGCAGTGCGTGTGGTCCAAGGTCAATGAAGAACGGGAGCAGGCATGCGGTGCCCACCCCAACCACACCGGAGGCGATCCAGTCTCGGGCCAGCACGGACCGGCCGCGGTTGGTGATACCGAGGTGGAGCTCTGCGGCGCCGGCCAGGCCAAGTCCCAGGGCGGCCAGGATACCGAAGACCAGGTCGCCGGACATGAGCCCGACTGTGGCGCCGGTTCCGGTCAGAACGGCGCCGGCGGCTGACAGGGCCTTGCTGGACGCGGACCCGGCGCGGAGCCCGGTCTTGTTCACGCTCCAGAGCAGCACCACACCCGTGGCCAGCAGATAGAGCCCGCCAGCCCAGCCCATTCCCTCCGTGGATGGCACAGCCCAGAACACGGTCACGGCACCGAATGCCAGCGCGAGGGCGGCCCGGACCAGCACGGGTTTCCAGAGATCCGCCGCGGCGGGCAGGGCGGTGGAGGCGTCAGGGTCTGCGGGGAGAGTCACCCGACCAGTTTAGTGCCAAGCCGCACCCTCACCCGCGCGGGACGGGACGCGGCGGGGCCGGGGCGAGGACGCGGCGGGAAAGCCGGGCGGCTCAGTGTGAGCCGAGCACCATCCACCGGTCCGTCCGCGCGCGGAGGCCGAGCGTCACAGCTCTGGCGGCCATGTAGCCCACCGAGAACGCCGCCCACAGCCAGAGCAGGCCCGCACCGCCGTCGGCCCCGGACTGCCGGACCGCCAGCAGCAGCGGCAGATACACGGCGAGATTCACGACGCCGGCCAGCGCCAGGTACTTCGCATCCCCCGCGCCGATCAGCACGCCGTCGAGGACAAAAACATAGCCGGCGAGCGGCTGCCCGGCAGCGAGTACCCACAGCGCCAGCGTGAGCGCGGCCCGGACGTCCGCGTCGGACGTGAAGAGCAGCCCCGCCCACGGTGCCGCGGCCGCCAGCAGGACCCCGGCCAGTACCCCGAACCCGAGGCCCCAGCGGACCATGGTTCCAGTGAGCTCGCGCGCCGCAGCCGGGCGGGAGGCGCCGAGTTCCTTGCCGATCAGGGCCTGCGCGGCGATGGCGAGGGCGTCGAGGGCGAACGCCAGGAAGGTAAAGATGGTCATCGCGAGCTGGTGGGCGGCCAGGTTGACCTCCCCCTGGGCCGTGACCACCACCACCGTGGCGAGGATCGCGATGCGCAGGCTGAGAGTCCGCAGCATCAGCCACGAGCCCACTCTGGTCAGGGCCCGGATGCCGCGCCAGTCGGGCAGGAGGGACACGCCGTGGTTGCGGGCATTGCGCTGGACCATGACCACGTAGACCAGGGCCATGGCCCATTGGGCGATGCTTGTGCCAATTGCCGAGCCGGTAACGGACCACTGCAGCCCGTAGACCAGGAAGAGGTTGAGCACAACGTTCAGCGTGAAACCGGCGGCCGCGACGAACAGCGGCGTGCGGGTGTCCTGCAGGCCACGCAGCACGCCGGTGCCGGCGAAAATGAGCAGCATGGCGACTAGCCCGGGCATCGACCAGCGCAGGTAGTCCACGGCGAAGGCCCGCACTTCACCGCGGGCGCCCATCAGGTCCAGGAGCGGTTCGGCGGCGAGGAACCCGGCGGCGGCCAGGACGAGTCCAAGCAGCAGGGCGAGCCAGACACCGTCCCGCCCGGCGGCCAGGGCCCTGGTCAGCTGCCCGTTGCCAATCGCCCGCGCCACGGCCGGAGTGGTGGAGTAGGCAAGGAACACCATGAGCCCCACCACGGTATGCAGCACCGCGGACGCCAGTCCGACGCCGGCGAGCTGCGCCACTCCGAGGTGACCAACGATTGCCGCATCCGCGAGGAGGAACAGCGGTTCGGCGATCAGCGCCCCGAACGCCGGGACTGCCAGGCGCGGAATTTCCCGCCGGCGGCCCGCCGCGGACGGGACGGCTGCGGGAGGCGGGGCGGAGGCTGGCACGGAACCACCCTAGCGGCACGGCCAGCGTCGTACAGCTTCGCATTAGTTGACATTTCAACTATATGCAGGAAAACTATAAGTTGAAACTTCAACTAAATCCTCGGCGGACTGCCCCGCTGGGGTCCCTACCTCAGAACGGCATCCCCATGAACCAGCCCACACTCACCACCACGGCCCGCACCATCCTGCGCATCGTCACCGGATTCCTCTTCGCCGCCCACGGCTGGCAGAAATTCAACGAGTTCACCATCGCAGGGACGCAGGCCGCTTTTGCTCAGATGGGCGTCCCGGCGGCCAACCTCGTAGCGCCGGTCGTCGCCACGCTGGAACTTGTCGGCGGCATCGCACTGATCCTGGGTGTGCTCACCCGCGTATTCGCCGCCCTGCTCGCGGTCAATATGCTTGGCGCCCTGTTCCTGGTCCATGCCCCGGCAGGAATCTTTGCTGCCACCGGCGGCTACGAGCTGGTACTCATCCTGGCCGCCGCCGCCCTGGCCGTGGCCCTTGTCGGCGCCGGCAAGGTCTCCGTGGACAAGGCCCTCTTCGGCCGCACCGGCTCCAGGCTCAACGTCCTGGCCTAAGGAATTTCCAGCGCCAGGCGGTGCGTGCCGGCGGGCGGTCACCAACAGGCGGCCGCCCGCCGTCTTATCTTGTGTGGCGTCCCGGACCGCGTTTGTGTCCCCGCCCGCGACGCTTCCGCGGCCCGTCAGTAAACTCACTTCCATGAGTGAGACTGCTGCCAATGCCGTAACCCTGCGCTTCCTCGCCGCGCCCACCGACGTCGGCCACAGCGGTTCGGTCGACGCCGGCACCGTGCTCGAGTGGGTGGACAAGGCGGCCTATGCCGCGGCGGTCGGCTGGTCCAAGTCCTACTGCGTGACGGCCTACGTGGGGAACATCCACTTCGCGGACCCGGTCAACAGCGGGGACATGGTTGAGGTCACGGCCACGATCGTCTATACGGGCCGGTCCTCCATGCATATCCGCACCGTGGTGTCCTCGGGCGATCCGAAGGGTGGCCCGGCCACGATGCGCAGCCAGTGCATGGTGATCTTTGTGGCTGTCGGCGCTGATGGCAAGCCCATCCCGGTGGCGCAGTTTGAGCCTAGGACGCCGGAAGAAATCGAACAGCGCGACCATGCGCTGGCGCGGATCAAGGTCCGCGAGGACATCGTCCAGGCGATGAGCGGACAGGAATATACCGACGCCGGAACGGCCGAGAACGTTGTCCTCCGCTTCGTGGCTGCCCCCACGGATGTGAACTGGGGCGGCAAAGTGCACGGCGGCATAGTCATGAAATGGATCGACGAAGCAGCCTACGTCTGCGCCTCGCGGTACTGCGGGATGGATACGGTGGCCGTCTTCTCCGGTGGCGTGCGGTTCTACCGCCCGCTGCTCATCGGCCACGTGGTGGAGGTGGAGGCCCGACTCGTCTACACCGGAACCAAGGGCATGCACATTGCGGTGCATGTCCGGTCGGGAAATCCCAAAGGACGCGAGCTGGAGCTCACGACGTACTGCCTGACCGTGATGGTGGCACGGGACGAGCACGGCACATCCGTCCCGATCCCGCAGTGGGTGCCGGTGTCCGAGGAGGACAAGCGGCTGCACGCCCACGCCCGCGAACTGTTGGAGATCCGTGGCCGGGCACCGGGGAACCGGCTGCCCAACCACCTGCTCCGGGCCGGCGGCGAGTAGCCGTTAGAAGCCGCCGCCCCCGGCGTCGGCCGCCATGTTGGCGAACCGCGAGTAGTGGCCCTGGAAGGCGACCACGATGTCCTTGGTGGGCCCGTTACGGTGCTTGGCAATGAGGATGTCCGCCTCGCCGGCACGCGGCGATTCCTTGTCATAGACGTCTTCACGGTGCAGCAGGATGACCATGTCGGCATCCTGCTCAATGGAACCCGATTCACGCAGGTCCGAGACCATCGGCCGCTTGTCCTGGCGCTGCTCGGAGCCACGGTTCAGCTGCGACAGGGCAATAACGGGGACCTGGAGCTCCTTGGCCAGCAGCTTCAGCGCACGGGAGAACTCGGAGACCTCCTGCTGGCGGGACTCCACTTTCTTACCGGAGCTCATCAGCTGGAGGTAGTCAAGGATGACGAGTTTGAGATCATGCTGCTGCTTCAGGCGCCGGCACTTGGCCCGGATTTCCATCAGCGACATGTTGGGGCTGTCGTCGATGAAGAGCGGGGCGTCATTCATCCGGCCCATCGTGGTGGCGATCTTGGACCACTGCTCGTCCTTGATGGTGCCCTTGCGCAGGTCCTGAAGGCCGATCGTGGCCTCCGCGGACAGCAGACGCATCGCGATCTCGTTCCGGCCCATTTCCAGGGAGAACATCACGGTGGCGAGGTTGTTCTTGATGGCCGCGGAGCGGGCGAAGTCCAGAGCGAAGGTGGACTTGCCGACGGCGGGGCGGGCAGCGATGACGATCATCTGGCCGGGGTGCAGGCCGTGCGTGAGCTCATCGAGTTCGTAGAAGCCGGTGGGAACGCCCGTCATTCCCTCCTCGCGGTGACCGGACGCTTCGATCTCGTCCACGGTGGACTCCATCACGTCCTTGAGGACAACGTAGTCCTCTGCGGTGCGGCGCTCTGCCACGGCGTAGATCTCCGCCTGCGCCTGGTTCACCAGGTCTTCGACCTCGCCGTCCTGGCCGTAGCCGAGCTGGACGATCTTGGTGCCGGCGTTGACCAGGCGGCGCAGGACCGCGCGTTCGCCCACGATTTCGGCGTAGTACCCGGCATTGGCGGCGGTGGGAACGGTCTGGATGAGCTCGTGGAGGTAGGCGGGGCCGCCGATCCGGTTGATCTCGCCCCGTTTGGTCAGTTCATCCGAGACGGTGACGGCGTCGGCAGGTTCGCCGCGGCCGTAGAGGTCGATGATGGCCTCGTAAATCGTCTCGTGCGCAGGGCGGTAGAAGTCCACGCCGCGCAGGATTTCGACGACGTCGGCGATGGCGTCCTTGGACAGCATCATGCCGCCCAGCACGGATTGCTCGGCGGGAATGTCCTGGGGCGGCTTGCGGCTGCCTTCGGCTCCCCGAGTCCCCTCGACTGAGTCCAGATGCGTAACTGACAAAACTGCCGTCCTCCATTGTGTGCCTCGGCGGATGTCCGTACGCCGGCGACGCGTGTGCCATGGGCCTTGGTGCCCGCTGGCGCCAACCCCGGCGCAAGCCTGACGGGTTAAGTTCTATCAGCGGGCCCCGACACTTTGGCTGCCTCCCGGAACTGCCGATTTTCCACAGCCCGGTCCAGGCCCAGGGGCCGGGATTGAGAAGGAAGCCTGCATCGGATTCGGTATCCACGGCTCGATATCCAGCAACGTTATCCCCCGCCGGAGCAGGCACCAACCCGACCGGCCGCCCCACCTGTGGATAACCTGTGCACTACTGCCTCCTGCTTGTGCACAGCCTGTGGGAACAGCTGTGGATAGAAATTTTCTTCTACCAGCAATCAGCCTCTGACGTGGGGAAACGCCAGAATCACCGTGTGGACACAAAAGAATTTTCGGTCAACATTCATCCACAGCTTGCGGGTAGCGGCTGGGGATAGCCAGCGGCAGAAGAGGGCACACAACGCCGGAAATATGCACATTTGGTGATGGTCATCACGAGATAGCCCGGCATTGACGCCACGGCGACGCACGGTATGCCTACTGCGGAATGTGCTGTGGATAACTGCGATCTGACATAAGCTCTTCCCATGGGCGATGTACTGCTAGTCATACTGCCTGCCCTCATCCTGGCGGCAGTGCTTTGGGCCTTTGCCACGGCCCTCAGGCCCCGCGATACCGGGGTGTCTGACGCGGAGCGCTACCAGCAGGAACTGGCCGTCCGCTCCCAGGCCCACTATGCGGCCCAGATCCAAGCCGCCACCGCCGCCCGGGCCCGCGTGGACGCCGTCACCCGCCCCAGCCAGAATGAACAGCAGCAGTCACAGCAGGCCGATCATGCGCGCAGCGCGTTGCGTGCCCAGACGGGATTGGCACCCGCCGCCGGGCAGCCGGGCTACCAGGGGCATGTGCTGCCCGGCGGCCAGCTGAACCCACAGTTCGCCCTGCAACTCCAGTCGATGGCAAGGAGCGGCAAGAAGCTGCAGGCCATCAAGTTGCTGCGGCAGGCGACCCATTCAGATCTTTTGACCGCCAAGAAATATGTAGATCGGCTGTAGTTTCATGGAATCCCTGCTTATCCCCCTGCTAATTCTGGTGCTCGTTGTAGCCGGTGTCCTGCTGGGCGCCCGCGCCCTCGGCCGCCGCGGCACGCGGTCACGGCCGGAAGCTGCCCCACCGGCGGGACGGGATCCGGTTGAACTCGCACGTGCCGCCGCCGCCAAACTCAGCCAGGAGCAGCACCGCCGGCTTTACGCGTTGATCGCCCAGGGCCAGGCCATGGCCGCCATCAAGCTGTACTTCGAGGCCACAGGAGACGGCCTGCGGGCCTCGCGCGATGCTGTGGGGGCCCTGGCTGCCCACCCGCAGCCCTTCCGGCCTGAGGCACCCGAGCAGGCGCCCAGCGAGGACGACGACGACGCCCCGCAGCGTTTTGCCTACCGGTACCGGGCGATTGCCAGCAAGGGCGATGTCACCCGCGAGGTCAGCAGCAACATGCTCAACGACGAGATCTACGGCAGGATCCGCACCATGGCCAGGAGCGGCGACACCGAGGCCGCCGCGGAGGCCCTCACCCGCCACTCGGACATCTCCATCAAGCAGGCGCGCGAATTCATCGCCCTCCTCGAGGACTGACTTTCCGGCCCTGGGAACTAGAAGTCGAACAGCTCGCCGAGCCAGCCTTCCTTCTTCTTGGGACGGCGGCGGTCGTCATACCGGGGCTGGTCATAGCGCGGCCGGTCACGGCGGTCGTCATAGCGGCGGTCATCCGGACGCCGGTCGTCCCGTCGCGGGTCGTCGCGGCGCGGGTCCATGTTGTAGAGCGGCGGCGGGATATGGCCGGGCGTCACCGGCGGCAGCGGCGGCGCCGAGACGGACGGCCCCATGGTCTCGGCGGCGCGGTCCAGGATCTTGTCCAGCTCCCCCCGGTCCAGCCATACGCCGCGGCACTGGGGGCAGTAGTCGATCTCGACGCCACCGCGTTCGCTCATGATCAGGTCAATTGAATCCACAGGACACTTCATGTCCCGCACAACGAGCCGGGACGCTGAATCGTTCGCTGGCGCAGCCGGAGATGTCAGGGCCGGCCTGAAATACCGGCGAGCAGCTGCTCGAACGGCAGCGATTCCACGGCCGCGGGCGTCCGGCGCGGCTGCGTCCCCTCCAGCAGTCCGACGAACTCCCCCGCCGCCCGGTCGATCCGCGTCGAGAGGGGTGACCCGCCGTCGTCGTTGCCCCAGTCCTGGGGGCCGGCAAAGACGGCAGTACTGGCGATCCGGGTGCGGAGGTAAGTGAACAGGGGCCGCATCGCGAAGTCCAGGACCATCTGGTGCCGATCCGTTCCGGCAGTGGCGCCGAGCAGGACTGCCTTGCCCTCGAGCGATTTTGGGTCAAGGACGTCGATGAACGACTTGAAAAGGCCGCTGTAGGAGGCGCTGAAGACCGGGCTGACGGCGATGATGCCGTCAGAGGCCTCGACTCCGGCAATCACCCCGGCCAGCTTCGGTGCGGCATAGCCGGTCACGAAGTTGTTGGCGATATCCACGGCGAGGTCGCGCAGCTCCAGCACCTGGATATCGACGGCGTAACCGGCCGCGGCAAGGTGCCGTTCCGCGGAGGCGGCCAGCTGGTCCGCCAGCAGGCGGCTCGACGACGGGACGCCGAGTCCGGCGGAGAGTACGGTGATACGGCGGGATTCCACGGGGATGCTCCTCAAGTTGTGTCACGGCCACAAACGCCTATACATGCGTTTGCATCTACCTAGAAAAGCGCGGATCTGTGCGGTTTATTCCCGCCCTCCGTTGCTCTGCCACTTTTGGGCCCTAAAAGGGCGGAATGACAACCACAACTGACAGCACAACGGCGCCGGGAGGCCTGAAGGTTTGGCGACCGGTCGGCGGCTCAGAGCAGAACGAACCCCTCGATACAGCTCACCGAACTCCCGCCGACCCAGATGTCGTCCCCCAGCGCGTCAACGTGGACCCGCCCGGACCGCCCCAGCACTGTTCCCTGCGCCGCAATATAGGACTCCGGGGCCCGGCCGCTGCGGATCAGCCACTGGGCCGCGCCGGCGTTGAAGCTGCCGGTGACGGGGTCTTCCGCCGCGGTGTCGCCCGAGATGAACGTGCGCACCTCAAACCCGACCTCCGATCCGGCGGGATGGGGGCCGATCACACCGACTTTGAGTCCCGCCATGGCCGCATAATCAGGCCTGACGGCGAGCACCTGCTCCGCCGACTCGAGCAGCACACCAATCCACTCCGGGCCGTTGACCAGCCAGGACGCGCCAGCAGCGCCTCCCGCGGCATTCTGAGGCCTGCGGCGATGCGGGCGAGGTCGTCCTCGGCCACCGGCCCCGAGCGGGTCAGCGGCGGGGCCGCGAACGCCAGCCGGCCGCCGTCGCGCTTGACCCTGACCAATCCGGCCCCGCACTCCTGGACCAGCATCCCGTCCTGCCGGGGAATGCCGCCGGCTTCAAGCCAGGCATGCGCCGAGCCGAGGGTGGGGTGCCCGGCGAAGGGAAACTCTTCGCTGCCGGTGAAGATCCGCACCCGGTAGTCCGCCCCGGGATCGCCGGGAGGCAGCAGGAAGGTGGTCTCCGAGAGGTTGGTCCAGTTGGCGAACCGCTGCATCACGTCCTTTGAGAGTCCGCCGGCGTCGACGACAACAGCCAGCGGGTTGCCCCGGTATGGCTCGGCCGAGAAGACATCCACCTGGCGAAGGGACGGAGGCGGGGCGCGGGTGCAGTAGTCGAGGTCACCGCCGCAGGCTATCACCGGCAACGGTGCGGCTGACAAGACTGCCGCGGTCTGCGAGACTTCCCGCATGTCTGTGAACAAGACCCACAACGAATCCCAAAACAAGACCACGGCAACCGGTGCGTCCGTCGAGGAGTTCCTCGCCGCCGTCGAGCATCCCGTCCGGCACCGGGACGGGCTCCGGCTGCTGGAGCTGATGGCCGAGATCACCGGGCAGCCGGCGGAGATGTGGGGCCCGACGATTGTCGGCTTCGGCCGCTACCACTACAAGTACGCGACCGGCCGGGAGGGAGACGCACCCGCCGTCGGCTTCTCGCCACGGAAGGCCAGCCTGTCCCTTTACGGGCTGAGCTACGGCCCGGAGTCAGCAGCAGCTCTGCTGGCGCGGCTGGGGAAGCACAAGACCGGCGCCGGGTGCCTCTACGTCAACAAGCTCGACGACGTCGACGAGGCGGTGCTGACCGAGCTGATCCGCAACGGCTCCCGGCACGTGACCACGGTCCTGCACCACGACTAGGCCCGTTGAAGTTAAAGCAGAAGGCCCCCGCGTCCGGTTCCGAAGAGGAATCCGAAGGCGGGGGCCTTCCAGCAGTTCAGGACTGCAGAGCCGGTGAGGGCTACTTGCCTGCGACTACGTCGAGTTCGATCACAGCGGCAACGTCGTTGTGCAGACGAACGTTGGCCTGGTAGGAACCAACCGACTTGATGTGAGCCGGCAGTTCAACCTTGCGCTTGTCGATGCGGCCAAGGCCAGCGGCCTCAACAGCGTCGGCAACGTCGCCCTGCTTGACGGTGCCGAACAGTCGTCCGGTCTCGCCTGCCTTGACAACGAGCTTGACCGGCTTGGCGGAGAGTGCAGCTGCCTGCCTCTGAGCGTCTTCCAGGGAAGCGTGCTCGCGGGCGGCACGGGCAGTCTTGATGGACTCAACCTGCTTCTCGCCACCCTTGGACCAGGTCAGAGCGAAGTTGCGGGGCAGCAGGTAGTTACGTGCGTAACCATCCTTGACCTCGACAACATCGCCTGCAGCACCGAGACCGGTTACTTCGTGGGTCAGAATGAGCTTTGCCATGTTAGTTAATCCCTTCCTTAGCCGCGGCCAGCGCCGGAGTAAGGCAGCAGAGCAACTTCGCGGGCGTTCTTAATTGCCTGGGCGATCTTGCGCTGTTCCTGCACCGTGACGCCAGTGACGCGACGGGCGCGGATCTTTCCGCGGTCGGAGATGAACTTGCGCAGCAATGCTACGTCCTTGTAGTCGATGACAGTGATGTCAGCGGCCTTCAAGGGGTTGGACTTTGGTTTGGGCTTACGGAGTTCAGCCTTAGCCATCGTGGAGCTCCTATTCGATGGAGCCCGTGGATATTGATCCACGGGATGGTGGTGATCCGACGCCGGTCAGCACCCGTCCGCCTTGCGGCGTTCCGGCGGGTTCCGTCGTCGAACCTTAGATGTTGTTTAGAAGGGAGGTTCGGAATCCGGGCCGTTGCCCCAGCCGCCGCCTGCATTGCTGACACCGGGCGTGGCCCAGGGGTCATCCTGCTGTGCGGGCTGGTTGCCGCCCCAGGTTCCGCCCGAGTTGCCGCCCTGGTTTCCACCAGAGCCGCCGCCGAAGCCGCCACCGCTATTGCCGCCGCCGCCGCCGAAGCCGCCCTGGGCACCGTTACCGGTACCCCCACCGCCGGAGCGCTGGGTGCGGTTGACCTTGGCGTTGGCGTAGCGCAGGCTGGGGCCGATTTCGTCGACCTCCAGCTCGATAACGGTGCGCTTCTCGCCTTCTTTGGTTTCGTAGGAACGGCTCTTCAGCCGGCCGGAAACGATCACGCGCATGCCCTTGGTCAGGGACTCGGCGACGTTTTCGGCAGCTTCGCGCCATACCGATGCGCGGAGGAACAGGGTTTCCCCGTCCTTCCACTCATTGGACTGGCGGTCGAAGGTACGAGGAGTAGAAGCGATGGTGAAATTCGCTACTGCCGAGCCTGACGGTGTGAACCTCAGTTCGGGGTCACTGGTGAGATTACCGATGACCGTAATAGTGGTTTCGCCTGCCATCTACTGCCTCCTTGTTCGTTCCTGCGGGGTGAAGCGTGAAAATCGGGAGCTGATATTACTCAGCAACAACCTTCTGTACTTCGGGGCGGGTGATCTTGGTGCGCATGATGGTCTCATTGAGGCTCAGCTGGCGATCAAGTTCCTTGGCGGTAGCCGGCTCAGCGGTGAAGTTCACCACGGCGTAGATACCTTCAGACTTCTTCTGGATTTCGTAAGCCAGGCGACGACGGCCCCAGATGTCAACCTTTTCGATGGTTCCACCATCGGTCGTGATGACGTTCAGGAACTTCTGAAGCGTTGGCTCAACGGTACGCTCTTCGACCTCGGGGTCGATGATTACCATCAATTCGTAAGGACGCATATGTGAACCCACCTCCTTTGGGCTAAGCGGTTACGGCATTTCCGTAACAGGAGGTTCATTTGCGGTGCCATGTGCCCGCATCACCCCCAGGAACGGGGGCAGGGCGCAGCACAGACTTCAATAGCTTAGTGCATCAGGGCCGGATTCCGCGATTCCATGCCTGCCCAGTGTAGGCGCGCCCGGCATAGTCCGGGAAGCAACGCCTGACTCCATGTGGACAACCCTGGGCCACGTGCCCGGGATGGCGGGCAGCGCCTCGTTGTTCGAAGAGACGTACGACGGCACGGCCGGCGGCCGGAAGGCTATTCGCATCGAAAGCAAGTACTGGGCCCGATAATTACTCGACTTCCGTCGATGATCTACTCGACTCTCCATGCGGCCTAGGCCCGCCGCAGACCCGCGACTATATTTGCAACAGCACCGCCAATGAGTGGGGGTAACGCTTCAACTCCGGCACTGACCGGGCACTTTTCCATGGCAGTACCCATTGGCGTGCGGCAATGAATACGTCGGTTCGGGATCCACACATTCCCTGAAAGGCTGTGGAAACTGGCTGAGTGGTCTCTTGGGTATGAATGGTGGCGCCCGTGGTTGTTTTCGATCGAAAATTAGCGTCAGCACTGGGACAGCAATGAAACCGCCCCTCCGGAGTCGTCCAAACGGCGCCTCGAATGCATTTGCATGGGGCCTGCTGAATACGGTCATCTCCCGCCTCGGGACGCTCGGCATAGGAATAGTCCTCGCACGCGTGTTAGGCCCCGAATCCTTCGGCACTTTTGCCGTCGCCATGGTCGCCCTCATGGCAGTACTGAGCTTCAACGAACTTGGTGTCTCCCTCGCAATTGTCCGATGGCCCGAAGACCCGGCAAAGATTGTTCCCACGGTCAACACAATTTCCGTCGTCGGGAGCACACTTTTCTGCACCGCCGCAATTTTCGCCGCGCCGGCCTTCACCGCAGCAATGGGAGATCCGGACGCCACTGATGTGGTGAGGATCCTGATTCTAAGTGTCTTCGTCAATGGGATTGTTGCCTCGCCCGCGGCCCTGCTGCAGCGCAATTTCAGGGAGAAGGAACGGCTTGGAATCGACCAGGCCAACGTCTGGATCGGCGCCGTCCTGTCCGTGGTCCTGGCCCTCACGGGCATGGGTGCCATGGCGCTGGCGGTCGGCAGGCTGGTTGGCAGTTTGGTTTCCGGTGTGATGTTTCTGGTGGCCTCGCCATTGCCGTACCGCTTTGGACTGGACCGCTCGCAACTGGGGCCCCTGCTGAGATTCGGGCTGCCATTGGCGGGTACCAGCGTCATATTCTTCGCGGTCGGATATGCGGACCAGCTCACGGCCGGCACGGTCCTGGGTTCAACGGTCCTGGCGTTCTACGTGTTGGCCTTCAACCTCTCGAACTGGCCGGTGAGTATTTTGGCCCAACCGCTCCGCAGGGTTGCGCCTGCTGCGTTCTCGTCATTGCAGGGTAATCGAGGCGCCATGAATTCAGCCATGGAATCGATAGTCGTGGTGTTGGCGGCGGCAACATTCCCGATCATTCTCTTCCTGGCCGGCAGCGCGGTGCCCTTCGTGGAATTTGTCTATGGTGAGGCCTGGGTGGCGGCCGCGGCGGCCCTTTCCTGGCTGGTTATTGCCGCGATGTGCAAGGTATTTTGTGATCTTTCCTATGACTACCTCGTGGTTCTTGGCAGGTCCGGGACGGTCTTCACAGTCCAGGCGGGGAGTTTGCTGGTGTTGGTTCCTGCTCTGGTGGCCGGGGCATCCTGGGGAGGGCTGGCCGGACTCGCGGCCGCACAGGCGGCCGTGACGGGATGCGTGGTTCTTCCGCTTTACCTGTGGAAGCTGAGAAAACATGGGCTGGCCCTCAGTGGGATAGGGAGAAAGCTGCGTCTACCCGTCGCAGCGGGACTGGCAACCGGTGCGGCAGCACGCATCCTGGCTCTCACCGTGTCCGATCACTTCGTGGCACTTTGCGCTGCCGGGTCACTTGCGGTGCTGGTGACAGCAGGATTGTTGTACCTGCAGCGGGACCACATTCGGGAACTTCGGTCCATCGGAAAGCCAGACACAGTGGAGGCTCCAGTATGAGGATTCTTGTCTACCCGCACGATCTGGGGATCGGCGGCAGCCAGCTGAACGCCATTGAGCTTGCATCTGCCGTGCAGCGGTTGGGTCACGACGTCGTCGTCTACGGACGGCCGGGGCCGCTAAACCGGCGCATCGAGGAGTTGGGACTCGACTTCATTCCGTCCCCGGAACCGCACCGCAGGCCTACGCCGTCGGTAGTGAAGGCTCTGGTCCAACTGGGCCGGGAACGCAAGATCGACATCATGCACGGCTATGAATGGCCGCCGGCGCTGGAAAGCCTCCTTGCGTCCCGGCGGTCGCCGGGCACTGCCGCCGTGGCAACGGTGATGTCAATGTCGGTGGCTCCTTTCATTCCAAAGTCAATGCCGCTTCTGGTCGGCACCCAGGAGATCCTGAAGACGGAGCAGGAGTTTGGTCGGACATTGGCTGCGCTCCTGGAGCCGCCAGTGGACCTTGAAGCAAACAATCCGTCGTGGGACTTCGCCGAGCAGACCTTCTCTAGATCGTGGGGCCTCGATCCGGCCGCCTATACCGTGGTTCTCGTGTCCCGGCTGGCAACGGAGCTAAAACTTGAGGGCATCCTGGCCGCGATCGACGGTGTGGGGCTGCTGTCGAAAGAATTCCGCGTCCAACTTGTCGTCGCCGGCGACGGCCCGGCACGGCACCTCGTGGAAGGCCACGCCCGGACGGTCAACGCCGCAAGGGGTCGGCAGGTTATCGTGCTCACCGGGGAGCTTGGGGACCCTAGGGCGGCCTATGCAGCTGCTGATGTCGCCCTAGGAATGGGCGGGTCGGCGCTGCGGGCACTGGCGTTTGCGAAGCCACTGATCGTTCAGGGCGAAAGAGGGTTTTGGGAACTTTTAACTCCGGATAGCCTTCCACTTTTCCTTGAGCAGGGCTGGTACGGAGTCGGACCCGGAACCCAGGGCGGGGCAGAGCGGCTGGCGCAACTGCTGCGCGGCCTGCTTGTCGACGAGTCCCGCCGCAAGACGCTTGGCAGTTTCGGGCTATCCACAGTTCGGGAAAGGTTCTCTTTGACGCGGGCGGCCGGCGTCCTGGAGGACTTCTACTCACAGGCCATCGAATCGTCCGGGGAAGTCAGCATCGGGCGGGACGTGGGTGCACTCGCCAGGTTTGTCGAATACCAGCTCACGACGCGGCTCCGCCGGGTCCTGGGGCCGACTCCTGCTGATGATTTCAATTCCCGTCCCGTGGCGGGGCGCGGACAGGCAGGTCGCGCAGTGGATGCACCCGCATCACGGCAGGCATCCCCCTGAAGATGAAGCTCAGTCCGGTGACGATCACCGAATCCCCAATCGTGTGACGGCACCGTCACGGTCCGCACCGCCGACCGCGGCAGGCCATCTCCTGACTCCTTGACCGGCCGTAGGATCGCGAGGACCATAACAAGGAAGTAAGGGTCTCACCCTCTGCGAAGTTACGGGATGACTATGAGGCAAAGCGCGTCGCGGGTAGAAATCACGTCCAGAGCAAAGGGCATTGGCGTTCTCGGTGCGTCAGTCCTTCTTGCGCTCGGAACCGCGATCACCTGGGTGCAATTTGGCTCCAGTGATCCTCAGACTTCAGTGGAAGTCACTGAGTCACCAACCATCCGGAATGTTGATGGCGGTTCCGATTACTTCAACAAGTTTCCCAACACATTGCCAATTGATCCCACTTATTTTCCGATCGGCGTCTGGAAAGAAAGCCTGACTGACCCCGCCGATGCTCCAAAAGACAGGGCAGTCCTCATAAACACTTATGTCGAGTTGACCGGCAACTCAGACATAGGGTTTGCGACCAATGTGGGGTCGTTTGCCTTGACCGAGGAACCCCTCCAAGGAGCAATGGGCAGGGTGCTTTCCGACGAGGTCGACATGTGGGCCCGCGGAGGCAGTGGGGAGTGGACAGGATTGTGGCCCGGCCAAGGCGAAATCTGCAGGCCGGCGAACCTAGGCTGCGGCTTCACCGTCCAGCGCGAATTGCTCAAGGCGCTTCCCCAACAGACCCTGCTTTACAGCAACTACGGAAAGGGCGTTACTTTCTGGGAAGGGGCCGCAAACGCCGCGACATTCCTGAACGACTTTCAGGATGTCGTCTCTGCCGACAATTACTGGTTTACGGACCCCTACATCTGCGGACCGAGCGAGGGCGGCGCTGTTTTCGCAGACGGACAGGAGTTGGAACCCGGAAAGTGCAGACTCGCAGCCAACTATGGCTGGACGGTCAGCAAGCTGCGTTCCCTAATTACGCCGGCGTTGAGTAAACCCGTGTGGGCGTTTGTGGAAGTCGGACACCCGTTCACCCAGGACCAAGCTCCCACGATTACCGGTCCGGAGATCCGCGCTGCTGTGTGGAGCAGTTTGATCCACGGGGCACGCGGGATTATCTACTTCAATCACAGCTTCGGGGGCGACTGCCAGACGCAGCACATCCTGCGGGACGCCTGCGGTGAGGAGATCAGGCCCTGGGTGACCGCCGTCAACAGGCAAATTACCGATCTCGCCCCGGTCCTCAACGCGCCGTTCCTCGACGGAGCGCTGGCCCACGGCGCGGGCGTTGACGCGGCGGTGAAAATACACGGGGGCGATCTCTACGTTTTCGCCGGCTCGGCGCAGGCGGACCCGCAGACAGCCGAATTCACTCTGGGGTGCCTTCGGGGCGCGGCCGCGACCGCAACGGTCCTGGATGAGGACCGTACGGTGGCGATCAGCAACGGCAACTTCAGGGACACGTTCGAGGACGGCAATGCGGTCCATCTCTACAGGATCAACGGGGCCGCCGCGGCCTGCACGCCCTAGCCCGCGCGGCGCCGACCTTTGAGCGCCTAAGCCGCCGTGCGGAAGAACAGCTCCGTCACCTTCGCAAGCCGGTAGGGGTCCTCGACGCCGCAGAGTTCACGGGCCGAGTGCATCGAAAGCAGGGGCACGCCGACGTCGACCGTCCGGATGCCAAGGCGGGTGGCGGTCAGGGGACCGATGGTGGAGCCGCAGGGCATAACGTTGTTCGAGACGAACTCCTGGTACGGGATGCGGGCGTCCGAGCACAGCCGCGCCCAGAGGGCGGCGCCGGCGGCGTCTGTGGCGTAGCGCTGGTTGGCGTTGATCTTCAGCAGCGGCCCGCCGTTCAGGGCCGGCCGGTTGGCCGGATCGTGGCGTTCGGCGTAGTTGGGGTGGACAGCATGACCGGCGTCGGCGGACACACAGAAGGACGCCGCGAGGGCCTGCCGCCGCTGGCTCGCCGAGGCCCCCAGGCCGTCGGAAATGCGCACCAGCACGTCCTCGAGGATGGGCCCGCTCGCGCCGGAACGGGAGGCCGAGCCGATCTCCTCATGGTCGAACGCGGCCAGCACCGCAATCGGCGCCCCGGCCGGCAGCGGCGAGGCGGCGTGCCCGATCAGCGCCGTGAGTCCGGCATGGGTTGCCGACAGGTTATCCAGCCGGCCGGACGCGAAGAACTCACCCTTTGCGCCGAACACGGCCGGGGCCTGGGTGTCGGCGATGACCACGTCGTAGCCGCCGATCAGGGCAGCGTCCACGTCCGCGCCGGCAACCCGGCCCGCCAGCAGGCCCAGCAGGTCCTCGCCCGCCGGGTCGCCAAGCCCGTAGACCGGGTTCATGTGCTGCTGCTTGTCCAGGGCCAGCCCCTCGTTCACGGCGCGGTCCAGGTGGATGGCCAGCTGCGGGAACCGCAGCAGCGGGCCGGTGGCGGTGAGGTGCTGGGTCCCGTCCCGCATCACCAGGCGCCCAGCAAGCTGCAGTTCCCGATCCAGCCAGGAGTTGAGCAGCGGGCCGCCATAAACCTCGACGCCGGCCTGCAACCAGCCGAACTTGCCCGTGGTGGGCCTGGGCTTGAGCTTGAACGACGGCGAATCGGTGTGTGCGCCCAGGATGTTGAAGCCCGTGGTGGGACCGGCCGTCTCCGGCGTCACCCAGGCGATGATCGCACCGTCGCGGAGCACGTAGAACTTTCCGGTCGCGGCGGCTCCGTCCCAAGGCTTCAGCTCGTCGAGGGCGGTGAATCCCGCCCCGTTCAACCGGCGGGCGGCTTCGTGGACGGCATGGAAGCTCGACGGCGACGCGGTGACGTACGCGCCGAGGTCCTGGATGTGGGCTGCGGCGTTGGACTCTGAAGGCATGGCTCCGAGTCTAGCGCCGTGCCGTTGGCCCAACGGCCCTACACGGTGACGTTGAGTCCGGCCGTGTACCCACCCGACACCGACCCGGACATGGTGGCCAGCTGGTAGATGCCGCCGTCGTCGCCGAAGACATTGTCCGATGTCAGCGTGGTCCGGGGGAAATTGCGGGCACTGGATTCGTAGCCGGCGGAGGCGAAGACCTCCTTGCAGGCGGCGTCCGTCAGTGCGATCTGGGACACCGCGAGAACCTGCCCGGCCGCCGTCGCATTGTCCATGGACTCGAAGACTTCGAAGTGAATGTGCGGCCAGCGGCCGCTGTAGGCGCCGGGGAAGATGGTCTGGAAGGTGACCTGACCGTTGGCGTCGGCCTGCTGGACGCCGCGGAGATAGTTCTCGTTCTTGAGCCCGGCGTCGTACATGGAGTACTTGCCGTCCTGGTCACAGTGCCAGGCGTAGACGGCGGCCCCGGCCAGGGGCGTGCAGCCGTTGGCGTTGTCCAGCAGGGTGAGCGTGACGGCGAGCGGCACCCCGTCGGCCCTGGTGGAGGAGGTGCCGAAGCTGGAGGTGATGTCCTGCCGGACCACGCCCGAGGAGGCCAGGACGTTGGGGCCGTTGGAGCCGTCGCCGGGATAGGGGCCCGCGGTTTCCGCCGGGATTTCGACGCCGCATTCAGCGATCGCCCGGGTCAGCGTGGGCGAGGCGGAGGCCGACGGCGTGCCGGTGGCCGCGGCGGTTCCGGAGGATGCCGGCGTCGACCCGGCCGAGGCGGACGCGGCCCCCGGGGCGGAGCCGCCCGGCGTGCAGGCTGCCAGGGCGGCAGCCGTGCCGGCACCGAGGAACATGCCCAGTGACCGGCGGCTCAAGAGGGTGGAGAGGTCGAATTCCAGGCCGCGGTCGTGGTTGGGGTGCGGTTCGTGCGGTGGCTGCGGAGACGTGGTCATGCGTCCATGGAACCCCGGGGCACTATGCCCTGGCTAGGACCCTTCTGTGAACCCGCTGTGGCCTGCGCAGGCTCATCGGGCGGGCTGGGCCGCGGGACATGCCCTCCCCTGGCACCCACGACTGGGCATGTCCCGAACCTGACCCGCGGGACATGCCCTCCCCGTCGGCGCAGGACTGGGCATGCCCCACCCGGGCCGCGGGACATGCCCTTCCCTGGCCGCGCCGGGTGGACATAATGCCACTATGTCCACTGCAGCGCGGCAAGGCTGGGCATGTCCCGTGGTGCTGGGGGCCCCGAGGGCGGAGCTGGTGCGGGGGCGGGGCGGGAGCTAGGACGCCTGGCCGGCTCCCACGATGGCGTCTTCGGCAGGTGCCCCGGTCTCGGCCTTGCCGGCGCCGGTCTCGCCGTTGCCCGGCTCCGGGGTCTTCCCGCCGTTCTTGCGGTAGCGCCAGAGGCCGATACCGACCACGACGGCGGCGAGGGCCAGGGAGAGCAGCAGCGATTCGCGGGTGGTGTCCAGGACCACCATGCCGATGAGCAGTGCAACGATGCTGATGATGGCGACCCAGGTCAGGTAGGGGAACAGCCACATCTTCAACTGGAGGTCCTTGGCCGCGGCGCCCATCCGGCGGCGCAGAATCAGCTGCGAGCCGGCGATCACGAGCCAGACGAACAGGGCGATGGCTCCCGAGGTGTTGACCAGGAACAGGAACACGGTGTCGGGAGCGATGTAGTTCAGGCCGACGGTGATGAACCCGACCACGGTGGAAGCCAGGACGGCGGCGGCAGGGACGCCGCGCTTGGAGATCCGCATCCAGGACCGCGGCGCATCGCCGCGGCGGGAGAGTGAGAACAGCATCCGGCTGGCCGTGTACAGGCCGGAGTTAAGGCAGGAGAGCACGGAGGTGAGTACCACGATGTCCATGATGGTGCCGGCGCCGGGGATGCCGTAGAGCTCGATCACGGCTACGTACGGGCTCTTGGCCACAGAGGCGGAGTTCCAGGGCAGGAGGGTGACGACGATCGCAATGGAGCCGATGTAGAAGACGAGGATGCGCCAGACGGTGGACTTCACGGCCTTCTTGACCGCATCGACGGGGTTTTCGGATTCACCGGCGGCGATGGTGGCGATTTCAGCGCCGAAGAAGGAGAAGACGACCACGAGGATACCGGCCAGCACGGCGCCTGGTCCGTTGGGCATAAAGCCGCCGTTTTCCAGCAGGTTGCTCACTCCGGGGGCCGGGACGCCCGGGATGAGGCCCAGAATCGCCACGACGCCGAAGAGCAGGAACAGCACGATCGCCGCGACCTTGATGGAGGCGAACCAGAACTCGAACTCGCCGAAGGACTTCACCGACCCCAGGTTGGTCAGGGTCAGGACCACCATCAGCAGCAGCGCCCAGATCCACTGGTCGATCCCGGGCACCCAACGGTGCATGATCGCCGCACCCGCCGTGGCCTCGATACCCAGCACAATGATCCAGAACCAGGCGTACAGCCAGCCGATGCTGAATCCTGCCCACCGGCCAAGGGCCTTGTCCGCATAGGTCGAGAACGAACCGGTTTCCGGATTGGCCGCCGCCATTTCACCGAGCATCCGCATGACCAGGATGACAACGAGGCCTGCCGCCGTGTAGGCGACCAGGATGCCGGGACCCGCCTGCTGAATCGCGGCGCCGGAGCCGACAAAGAGCCCGGCACCGATCACCCCAGCGATCGCGATCATGGACAGATGCCTGGGTTTCAGGGATTTGGAGAGTTGCTGGTCAGCCTGCATGAAGCGCCGTCCTTCGTGGATTATTCGGTCCGCGGGTGGATCGTGAAAACTTGTGTGGCGGACCACATTGACGTTTCACCCTAGACCGGGCACGGAAGCGTCTGGTCTGTGCAATCCCACAAATGACGGAGGGCTGAGCCGGGCACAACTCCAGCAATAAGGCCCATGAAGCAAGGGAAGTTGCCTCCCGGGCAATTTTGAAATGTGCCTGAAACCACTGCTTCGGACTCCCTGGGCCGTGCAGCCCGTCTCCGGTGCTCAGTAGTCCGGGTTGCTGGGCACCACCAGACCGGTCTCGTAGGCGTACACCACGGCCTGCACGCGGTCGCGCAGATGAAGCTTGTTGAGGATCCGGCGCACGTGTGTCTTGACCGTGGCTTCGGAGAGGAAGTACCGGTGCGCAATCTCGGCATTGGAGAGCCCCTCGGCCATGGCCCCGAGCATCTCGGTTTCGCGCGGGGTGAGGTCCTCCAGCAGCGGATCCCTGGCCGGCCTGACCCCGGCGGGGACTCCGCCGGTGGCCGGATCGGCCCCGTTGCCCCGGACGTACGTTTCCAGCAGCCGCCGGGTAATGCGCGGGGCCACGACCGCGTCACCGCTCGCCACCACCCGGACGGCAATGACCAGTTCGGCGGGCGCCACGTCCTTGAGCAGGAAGGCCGAGGCCCCGGCCTGGAGCCCGGCGAACGCGTATTCGTCGAGGTCGAAGGTGGTGAGGATGATGATCCTCGCGTGGGCCCCGGAAGCGGTGATGGCCCGCGTGGCCCCGATCCCGTCCAGCACCGGCATCCGCACGTCCATCAGCACAACGTCGGGCGCGAGCTCGCGGACCTGGCGGATCGCGTCGGCGCCGTCGGAGGCTTCGCCCACAATCGCCAGATCATCCTCGCCCTCCAAAATCAGGCGGAATCCCATCCTCAGGAGCGGCTGGTCATCCACCAGCAGGATGCGGATCGGTCCGGTTTCGCTCATCGGTTCCCCTTGACTCATGTGTTCTTGCTTCCGTTGTCGCCGTTCCGGTGCAGGACGGCGTGCACTCGCCAGCCGTGATCAGGGCTCGGGCCTGCCTCCACGGTCCCCGCATAGATTCGTGCCCGTTCCCCCATTCCGGCCAGACCCTGCCCGGTCCCCACGGATCCGGGGGATTTCCGCGCCGCCGCCGCAACCAGGCCACCGGCTTCGATGGTGCCCTTGCCGTCGTCGACGACGTCGATGGTGACCGTGGGGCCGTTCCGGGCAATGGCCACGTCCACCCGGCCCAGCGAGCGGCCGTAGCGCAGCACGTTCGTGAGCGACTCCTGCACGATCCGGTAGACCGTCAGCTGGAACGCGGCGTCGTCAGGCAGCGAGGGGCCGGTGTGAGTGTAGTGGAGCGGGAGCCCCGCGGTGCGGAAGCCCTCGAGGAGCTTGCGCAGATTGTCCCCGGCCACGAGCGGTTCGCGGGGAGCCTCCCCGGGGGCCGAATCGTCGCGCAGCACACCGAGGACGCGCCGCATGTCCGCCAGTGCGGTCCGGCCGGTGCGGGAGAGTTCCCCGAGGACCTCCGCTGCCCTGGCCGGGTCCTTTTTGACGACGACGGCGGCCCCGTCCGCCAGGCTGACCATCACCGTGAGCGAGTGTGCCACGACGTCGTGCATTTCGCGGGCAATGCGGTTGCGTTCGGTGACCGACCCGAGTTGTGCGGCCCTCGCGGCCCAGGCCGCAATCTCGTGCTCGTGCTCGCGCCGCTGCCGGACCGAGACCCCGAGCCCGGTGGCAATGACGTTGGAGAGGGTGATGCTGATGGCGGAGGCGATGCTGGTGATGAGCTGGAAGTTTTCCGGTGTGTTCACTCCCATGTCCGGCAGCCGGCCATCCAGCGGACCAACTGCCAGCAGGAAGTACACAATCACCAGCGGCACAGTGGCCGACGCCAGGCACACCAGCGCGAACCGGCGGCTGCGCGTCGCCGCGACGGAGTAGAGCGCAAACCACAGGCCGGCGGAGACGTTGGAACCCCACGGGTGGAGCAGGGTCACGCCCAATTCCAGCAGCGCCACGACGGCCACCACTCGCACCGGATGGCTCCGCCGGAACCACAGCGCCGCCGCGGTCGCTGCGAGCAGCGCGGCGACCGGCCAAACGCCGTCGCGCACCGCTTCCGCCGCGGCGGGGGTCACCAGCAGCAGGTAGCAGGCCACGACCACGGCGTCCATCGCCCGCGGATGCTGGAACAGGTAGCGCCGGATCCGCCCCCGGCGCCGGGCGGTGATTTCAGCGAAGGACGCGTCAGCCTGGCCGGCTGGCGCGTCCTTTACGGGAACTGCATCGATCATGCTCTGAGCCTAGACGGTGAGTCCGGGGCCTAGACGTCCCGCTTTTTCAGCAACACCGCGGCCAGGACCACCGGCACGACGACCCAGGCGCCCAGCACCATCGCGGCCTGCCAGGCCTCCAGAGTGTCCGGGACATGCTGCACGGCTGTCATGGTTTCGACCGTGTTGCCGGGCAGGTACTTGCGGGCCTCGACGAAGAAGTCGCCCGGGATCAGCTGGAAGGCGATCGGTGCCACGAAGAACAATCCGACCAGGCTCATGATGCCGCCGGCGGAATTACGGATCAGCGAGCCCAGGGCCATGCCGATGGCGGCGACGGCGGCGACGTAGAGGCTATTGACGAGCAGCAGCTTCATCGACTGCGAGCTGGCGAGGTCCAGTTTGAGGTTGTAGTTGTCCAGAATCGGCAGCGACACCAGGCTGGCCAGGAACACGGAGGCCGCGGTGAGGACGAACGCCGTCACCATGACCACGAGGAGCTTGGCGGCGTACGCCGGGATTCGTTTCGGGACGGCCGCAAAGGTGGAGCGGGCCATGCCCGTGGTGAACTCGGAACTCATCAGCAGCACCCCGAGTGAGCCCAGGATCAACTGGGCGAACGCGATGCCGGACGTGGGGACGCCGACGGCGAGGTCCCCGCCCTGGGAGGCGAAGGCGGCGGCGGCATCCGGGTCCGTGGCTGCGGCCTCGGCGAACTGCCCCGTGCCCCAGGCGGAGAGGGCACCGAAGCCCACCATGACCAGAACGGTGCAGCCCAGCAGGATCAGCGTGGACAGGAGCGTACGGAACTTGATGAATTCGGAGTTCAGCACCCGGAAGAAGCTGGGGCCCGGGCCGGTGCTGGTGCCGAAGATCCCGCCGGCCGGGGCGTCGCCGGCGGGCGCGCCGCGGCGGGAGGGGTCGAGGGTGGTTGAGCTCATGGCTTAGTTGCCTCCGGTCGGGACGGGGGCGGCAGCGCCCGTGGTGATCAGTGAGTGGTATTCGACCTCATCCTTGGTCAGTTCCATGTAGGCCTCCTCGAGGCTGGCCTGAAGCGGGGTGAGTTCGTAGATCATGACGCGGCTGTCGAGGGCCGCGCGGGCGATCTGGCGCGGATCCAGGCCCGTGACTTCAAGCAGTTCGTTCTCCTGCAGTTCCACGGAAATTCCGTCGCCGGCGAGCAGGTGCATCAGCAGGTCCGGCTGGTCGGTGCGGACGCGTGTGCGGATCTGCCCCTTTCCGGTGATGATGTCCTGAATCGGCGCATCGGCGATGATCCGGCCGCGGCCGATCACGATCAGATGGTCGGCGGTGACGGCCATCTCGCTCATCAGGTGGCTGGAGAGGAAGACTGTGCGTCCCTCGGAGGCGAGGTACTTGACCAGATTGCGGACCCAGATGACGCCCTCCGGGTCCAGTCCGTTGACCGGCTCATCCAGGATGACGGTCTGCGGGTCGCCGAGCAGTGCCGCGGCGATCCCGAGCCGCTGCCCCATGCCGAGCGAGAATCCGCCGACCTTTTTCTTGGCCACATCGGCCAGCCCCGTCATCTCGATGACGTCGTGCACGCGTTTTTTGGGGATGCTGTGCGTGGCGGCCATCGCGAGCAGGTGGTTGTAGGCGGAGCGGCTGGTGTGGACGGCCTTGGCGTCGAGCAGCGCTCCGACGTCGCGCAGCGGCGCGGCGTGCCGGGCGAACGGCGTGCCGTTGACGGTGACGGTGCCCGACGTCGGCCGGTCCAGGCCCATGATCATGCGCATGGTCGTGGATTTGCCGGCTCCGTTCGGGCCCAGGAAGCCGGTGACCCGGCCAGCTTCGACGGTGAAGTTGACTCCGGCGACGGCGGTTTTTTCGCCGTAAACCTTGGTCAGGCCTCGTGCTTCGATCATGGAAGCGTTCCTTTGGCTAGCAGTGGGGTGGTGTACACACCACGCTACCGAGACGGAGGGCCGGATTCGCCGGTCTCAGGGATGATTCAGGGTCGAATCAGGGTAGTCCGGGAGGATGACAGTGCGGCCGTCAGGATGCCGGCGAGTAGTACGTCAGGGCGCCGGGCGTCACCGAGAATTCGACCCCGCGCACCCCGGGCATTACTTCCCCGTCTACCGCCAGGACCATGGTGGTGTCCCCGGGTTCCACCCGGATCCTGCTGGATTCGCTGAGGTGGGTGATCCGGGAGGTGGCGACGGTTCCGGTCAGCACTGACCACAGCAGCCGGAGCCGGGCAAAGGATTCGTCTGCGGTGATCATTCGGAGGTCGAAGACGCCGTCGTCGAGGACCGGGCGAATCAGCGGGGCGTGGTCGCGGGGGTAATACCGTCCGCGGCCGATGTAAAGGATCCACAGTTTGTGCCGCACCCCGTCGACGATCAGCGTGGTGGGCGACCCGGCGGCAAACGTCCGCAGCATCGCGACGACGCCGGCCAGGGGTTTCCCAAGGGCTGGCTGGAGCAGTTCGCGCCGGCGGACGAGGTTCGGGTAGAGGCCGATGCTCGCGGTGTTGAGCATCGTCAGGTGCAGCCGTTCGGGGCTGGCGGGTAGTCCGCGCTCCACGGACACCAGGCCGACGTCCGCCCGGGCCGCTTCACCGCGGGACGCGGCCTCGACTGCGGCCGTGAGGTTGGGGGTGCCGGCGTCCCGGGCGAAGTGGTTGAGGGTTCCGCCCGGCAGGACCAGGAGCGGGAGGGAATGCTCGACGGCGGTCGCGGCCGCAGTGCCGACCGTGCCGTCACCGCCCCAGACGCCCAGGGCCACCACCCCGGGCTGGCTGGCTACCCGGGCGATCTCCGCCGTGAGGTCCTCGTCCTGGGCAACCTCCTTTATATACGCTTTGGGGAATACCTTTTTCAGCGCCGCAACTGTCTCCTCCGCGTACGAGCCGCCCAGCGTATTCACCGCGATGCCCAGACCCTCACCGTCCGGAAGCCCCGCGGCTTTCACGGCAGTCCGCCGGAGCTCGGGGATGGGCGGCCGAACCGGCCACCATTTCCGCGTGACGAGGGCAGCCCCCGCACCGATCGCCGATCCGAAAAACACATCCGAGGGCCAGTGGGCCCCGGTGTGCACCCGGGAGTAAGCGACGCCCGCCGCGAGGGGGGCCAGCGCGGTGCCGAGAGCCGGCCGCACAAGACCGGCGCCAAGGGCAAACGCCACGGCCGAGGCGGAGTGGCCCGAGGGCATGGAGGAACTTGTGGGTTGGGGATGGACAAACCTGAAGGCCGGAAGGTGCTCCGGCAGCGGGCGGGCCCGCGGCAGCAGGGTCTTGAACCCGAGATTTGTGACCGCGGAAGCGACGGCCTGCGCCAGCACGCCGTGGAGCGCGGCCCGTCGCGTCCTGCCGGGGAAGAATGCCATCACGGCGGCGATGCCGAACCAGAGCTTGCCCTTGTTCGCCGCGGCGGACAGCCGCCGGAAGAAGTCGTCATGATTGCCCCCGGGGAGGCCGGACACAGCGCGTACGAGCTTCCGGTCGAGTTTCCCCAGCCGGCTCGGCGCTCTCCTCAGCATGCTGCGCATTCGACCACCATACTGCCGGTTACGGGCCGCACGCCGTCAGAAGGGAAGGGACGGCCGAATGTCCTGCGGCAGCAGCGCCAGCCCGCCCGGGCGGTCGGTTGGCTAGGATGAGGCGATGATCCGAGTGCTGGACCCTCAGCGGCTGCCCCCCGGCCGCGTGCTGGCCGCGAGTACCGCCCTGCTGACGCTGGGCGGAGTCCTCGCTGGTCCCCTGATGGCGGACGTGAGGCTGCCCCCGTTCCAGGGTCTGGACGAAAGCTGGGCCGGCTGAATCACGTCGCTGCACAGTCCGTTCTGGGACGGCCTTAATGTTTTCCTGAATCTGGCCGGCTACCGGGGCGTGCTGGTGCTCCACGGGTTGCTCGTCGCGGCCCTGCTGCTGAAGAGACGCCCGCAGGCGGCCCTCTTCGCCGCTGCGGCCGGCATCGCCGTCCTGATCTTCACGCAGATCCTCAAGGCGGGCATTTTCCGTGACCGGCCGGAGAACACCGTTGTCCTGACCGACACGGGCTCCTTCCCGTCTGGTCACGTGGCGAGCACTGCGGCGTTCCTGATGGTGCTGGCCCTGCTGGTGGGCCGCGCCTGGGCGGGGGTGCTCGCGGGGTTCGGGGTGCTGGCAATGATGGTCAGCCGCACGTATCTGTCCGCCCACTGGCTCGTGGACACCGTAGGCAGCGTGTGTTTGACCGTACCGGTGGTGCTCCTGCTTTGGTTGTTCTTCCAGGACATATGCATTCAGGAGAATGGAGACGCCCGCCGCCTTCTTAGCTGGCGCGCAAGGGCTTCGCGGCGCCGGCGAGCAGAAGCGCACCCAGGATCGGGATCATGATGGCCAGCAGGGCCAGCCGGATTCCGATCAGGTCACCGAGGTAGCCCAGCAGCGGCGGGCCGGCCAGGAACGCGACGTACCCGATCGTGGAGACCACTGACACGCGGGCGGCCGCGTGTTTCGGATCGTCGGCCGCGGCCGACATCCCCATCGGGAACGCGAGGGCAGCCCCCGCCCCCCAGAGCACCGCGCCGGCCGTAGCCATCCAGATGTCACCGGCCAGGACGAAGAGCCCGAGCCCTGCGGCGGCGGCAGCCATGCTGGCACGGAGCACCGGCACCCGGCCGTAGGCGTCGATCGCCCGGCCGCCGAAGAAGCGCACCGCGGTCATGGCAAGGACAAACGCCGCGAACAGCAGTGCCCCGGTCGATTCCGTGGCGTCCAGGCCGTCCACGGCGGCTTTTGCGATCCAGTCGTTGCCGGCGCCTTCGGTGAGCGTCGCGCCCAGCACCACGACGCCGATCAGCAGCGTCCGTCCGTCCCGCCAGGCCGAGCTGCCCTTGGGTTCCCCGGTTTCCCCGGCCACCGGCACGGGGGCCGGGATGTGCGGCAGGAAGTAGCGCGGCGCGGCCAGGGTCACGACGGCCACGATGGCGGCGATCACCAGCAGGTGCGCCGGGAGCCCGATGCCGAGGCCCGCCAGGCCGGCGCCGATCAGGGCGCCCAGGAACGCACCCCCGCTGAAGGCGGCGTGGAACTGCGGCATGATGGTGCGCCCGAGCTGGTGTTCGACGTCGGCGCCCTCGATGTTCTGGGACACGTCCCAGAGTCCGATGCCCATGCCGAAGAAGAACAGCGCGACGGCGGTCCCGGGGATGGACTCGGCCAGCAATGCCAGGGCCACACCGACGCCGGCCCCGGCAGCGACAAGCCCGGCGGCCCGCACCGCATTGGCCGTCCCGATCCGGCCCACGACGTGGCCGGCCGTGGGCAGCGCGATCATGGAGCCCGCCGCCACGCACAGCAGCAGGGTTCCCATCTGCCCCGAGGAGATGTCCAGGATGTCCGTCACCGCGGGGATGCGGGCGGCCCAGCTGGCGAACACGAGTCCGTTGATGCCGAAAATCAGGAAGGTCGCCGCGGCTGCGGCGTTGAGCTGCGGGCGGGTTGCCGTCTTGGTCATACGATCACTACTTCCACCGAGTGTTGGGTGAGCTGGGCAAGTTCTTCGGTACTGAGCTGTTTGTCCGTGACCAGGACATCCACGGCATCCAGGGGCGCGACGAGAGCGACTGCGCTGGCGTTCCATTTGCTGCCGGAGCAGGCGACGATCACCCTGCCCGCGGATTCCAGCCCGGCGCGTTTCACCGCCGCATCCTCCAGGTCATGGGCCAGGAGCCCGTCCCCGAGGTTCAGCGCGCAGGGCGTGAGTACGGCCGTGTCAAAGCGCAGCGAACGGATGTTGGATTCCGTCATGGGTCCGCGGAAGGACAGTTCACCGGCGATCAGGCTGCCGCCGGGCAGCAGCAGTTCGGGATGACGGCCCGCAGCCGGGCCGCCGTCGGTCAGCGCGTTGACGGCCCGCAACGACATCGGCATCAGGGTCATGTCCCGGTGCCGCAACTGCCGGGCCACCTCTGTGGCCGTGGTGCCGCTGTCCAGCCAGACGTGCCGGCGGTCCTGAAGCAGGGCGGCGACGCCGGCCGCGATCCGGATCTTGGCGGCGTGGTCCTCGATTTCGCGTTGCCCGTATTCGGGGTTCTCGCCGCCGAGGACCAGGCTCCGGGCCCCGCCGTGGACCCGGCGGAGAACCCCGTGGAGGGCCAGGACGTCCAGGTCACGCCGGATCGTCGCGCCCGAGGCGCCACATTCGGCCATGAGCTCGTCCACCGACACATGCTCCCGGTGGCGCAGGAGTTCGCCGATGCGGCGGTGGCGCTCCTCAGTGGTCATGAACAAATGCTAACGGAGGGTGATCATTTAATCATTTCTTGCGCGAATGTAGTCTGACGTCATGGCTGAAGAACTTTTCCAGGACGGCAAGGTCTCGGGCGCCGGGGAGTACCTCGACGGTGAACGCCACGGACGCTGGGTCTTCTACTTCCGGAACGGCCAGCTCAAGGCCGAGGCGGGGTACCGGAACGGACAGCTCGACGGCGACTGTGCCTGGTACCGGGAAGGCGGCGGGCTGCTGCAGAAGGGCGCGTTCCGGGACGGGCAGCAGGACGGTTTCTGGCAGCGGTGGCACAGCACCGGCGAGCTGATGGACGAGGGGGTGTTCGACGTCGGGCGGAAGACCGGCGAATGGATCACGTACGCCCCGGACGGCACCGAAACGAAGCGCAAGACCTTCAAATAGCTAGCGGGTGACTTCCTCCAGCAGCTCCAGCACATGGCGGTACTGGGCGCCCGTGGCCCGGGTCATTCCCAGTTCGCACGTCCGGTTGCACGAGGCGTGCGCGGCAGCGCCCATGTCGGCCACCTCGGCGGCCTGTTTCGCGGTTGCCGACGCCGTCAGTTCGGGGTGCAGCATGCCCCGGTCGCCGGCGAACGCGCAGCAGCCCCAGTTTTCCGGAACCTCGACCCGCTCGGCCACGGCCCCGGCGACCGCACCGAGGGCGTCGTTGAGGCCCATCCGGGTGGAGGAGCAGGTGGGGTGGAGGGCCAGTGACTCCAGCTTCCCGTGGTCTGGAAGCCGGGGCAGGATCCGCTCCGCGGCGAAGTCCACGGCGTCCACCATGCGCAGAGCACGCTGCCCGGCCGCGGGTACCTCCGACTCCACGGCCTGGCGCAGGCCCTCGGTGCAGGAGGAGGCGTCGCAGATGATGGGAAGCTCGCCGTCCCGGGTGGCCACCCGGAGAGCGGCCAGGGTCTTCGTCCGCATCGTTTCCTGGCCGGCGGCCATGCCCTTGGAGGACCAGGGGGTGCCGCAGCACAGGCCGTCGATGCCGTCCGGAACGAGAAGGGTGAGCCCGGCCCTGGCACAGAGCTGTTCGAAGCTGAACTGGACCCCGTGTCCCTCGTTGCCCTCGCCGGCCCCGGCGGGTCCGAACATGGTTCCGACGCAGGCCGGGAAGTAGACAGCGTCGACCTCGCCCGCCGGCGTCGGACGCTTCCGCACGGAACCGCCGCCCGGCAGCTCGGCGGAATACAGCGGCACGGTGTCTGTACCGAGCACCGCCCGCGCGGCCTTGTTGGGCGGGGCGATGGCGGCGGCCGGGAGCTTGTCGACGACCGTCAGCGCCAGCGAAGCCCCCCGGGTGACGCCTTCCCAGTGCTTGGCGGCGGCGTTCCATGCACCGTTGGCGAGCGGACCGGCGTCGGCCTTCCGCAGGCGTTTCACGAGCGATCCGGTGTTGATGTCCACCGGGCAGGCGGTCTGGCACATCCCGTCCACGGCGCAGGTGTCCACGGACTCGTATTCGTAGTCCTTTTCCAGTTCCTTGACCAGCGCCGCGTCCCCGGCCAGCCGGGCCGATTCGATGGCGCGCAGCGTGACGATCCGCTGCCGCGGAGTGAGCGTGATGTCCTTGCTGGGGCACACCGGCTCGCAGTAGCCACAGGAGACGCAGCGGTCCACTTCCTCGGCGACAGGCGGCGCCGTCTTGATGTGCCGCAGATGCGCCAGCGGATCCTCGTCCATCAGGACGCCCGGGTTGAGCATCGCCGCAGGGTCGAAGAGCCGTTTGATGCTGCGCATAACGTCGTAGAGCTCATCGCCGTATTGCCGGCGGACGTACGGGGCCATAACGCGCCCGGTCCCGTGCTCGGCCTTCAGGGATCCGCCCTCGGCCAGGACCAGGTCCACCATGTCTTCGGTGAAGGCGCCGTAGCGGTCCAGTTCGGCCGCGGTGGCGAAGCCGTCGGTGAGCATGAAGTGGACGTTGCCATCCTTCGCATGGCCGAAGATCACGCTGTTGCTGTAGCTGTATTTGTCGAAGAGCCGGATCAGTTCCCGGCAGGTGCGGCCCAGCACCGGGACCGGAACCACAATGTCTTCCAGCAGCGCGGTGGTGCCCTGGGGACGCGCCCCAGCCACTGAGGCGTAGAGGCCCTTGCGCAACTGCCAGAGCTGCCCGCGCTCCCGGGCGTCGCCGGTGAACCGGGCGGGGGCGGCCAGCCCGAGGCCCGGGAGGATGCCCTCCCCGTGGGCCTGGAGTTCCGCCAGCTGCCCGGAACTGCCGGCGGAATACTCCACGAGCAGGGCCGCATGGTCCCGGACCATCAGGTCCTGTACGACGGCGGGTGTTCCCTTGAGTGCCTGGCCCACCTTGAGCGACAAGGCATCCATCAGCTCAACAGTGGCGGCTCCTGTTTCCACGAGGGCGGGCAGGGCCGCGTTGGCGGCCTCAAGGTCCGGGAACACCAGCAGGCCCGCGGCCGCGTGCTGAAGCCGCGGGATGGTGCGGAAAACCGCCTCGGCCACGAAACCCAGGGTGCCCTCGCTGCCGACGATCAGGTGGGCCATGATGTCCACCGGGCTCTGGAAATCCAACAGGGAGTTCAGCCCGTAGCCCATGGTGTTTTTCATCGCGAACTGCTGCCGGATCCTGTGCACGGAGTCCGCGTTGTTCCGTACCCGATCGGCCAGCCGGGCCAGTCCTTCGTAGAGTTCCGGCTCGAGGGCACGGAGTTTCTGGTCGGCATCCGGCGCCCCGGTGTCGATGACCGTGCCGGAGGGCAGCACCACGGTCAGCGACTCCAGGGTGCGGTAAGTGTTGTCCACGGTGCCGCAGTTCATGCCGGAGGAGTTGTTGGCAACGACGCCGCCGACCGTGCACGCCGCCTCACTCGCCGGATCGGGGCCGAATTTCCGGCCGTAGCGGGCTAGTCTCGCATTGAGTGCCCGCACGGTGACGCCGGGCTGGACACGGACCCGCGCGCCGTCGTCGAGCACCTCGATGTCCCTGAAGTTGCGGCGGACATCCACCAGCACACCGTCGGTGACCGCCTGGCCGCTCAGACTGGTCCCGCCGGATCGGAAGGTCAGCGGGACGCCCTGGGCGGCGCTGGCGCGCAGCAGCCCGCCGACCTCGGCAGCGCTCCCGGCCGTGACGACAGCCTGCGGGATCAGCAGGAAATGCGAGGCATCATGGGCGTTTGCGTGCAGGTCGATGGCTCGGGTCTTCACCTGGGCGGGGTCGTGCACCGCCGAGCGGAGGGCTGCCAGGTCCAGGGGAGCCATCAGGGGACCATCCAGCCCAGTACCGGGGTGGACTGCAGGAAGATCAGCACGGTGATGAGCGCCAGCAGGCCCAGGCTCCAGCCGATCAGCTTGCGGAACAGGGTCCCCTCCGCGCCGTCAAGGCCCACGGCAGCGGCGGCAACGGCCAGGTTCTGCAGGGACAGCATCTTGCCCATCACACCGGCGGAGGAGTTGGAGGCGGCCATCAGCACCGGAGACAGGCCCGTCTGCTCCGCCGCGGTGGCCTGCATCTGGCCGAACAGGGAGTTGGAGGACGTGTCGGAGCCGGTAAGGGCGACGCCGATCCATCCGATCAGTGGCGAGAGGATCGCGAAGAAGCCGCCCGCGGAGGCCAGCGCGAATCCCAGGGTGGTGGTCTGGCCGGAGAGGTTCATCACGAACGACAGGCCCAGGACGGCGGTGACGGTGACGATCGTCCAGCGCAGCTGGACCAGGGTGTCCCGGTAGACGCGCAGGCCCTGCGAGGCGGTGACCTTGTAGAGCACCATGGTGAGCAGCCCGGAGAACAGCAGCAGGGTGCCGGTCGCCTTGAGGTGGTCGAGCTTGAACTTGGTGGCCGCGACCGGCTTGCCGGCCGAATCGGTGATGTCCAGGCCGGGCCAGGCGAACGTCACGCTGCCGACCTGGCTCAGCCAGGTCTTGACGAACGGGAGCTGTGCCACCGAGAACACCGCGATGATGATCAGGTAGGGAGCGATCGCCATCCAGATCTGCCGGGGTTCGGGCCGGGAGTTGTCGGTCGGCACCGTGGTTCCCGCGCCGGGCACGGCTGCGGCGGATCCGGCGCCGGTCGTAGCGGATCCGGCGCCGGCGCCGGATCCGCCATCACGGGAGCCGGTCGCCACGGCGACAGTGGCGTGGGCAGCTTCCGGGGCGCCCTCGACAGCACCTTCGACCCCCACGATTTCCTTCGGCTGCCAGACCTTCAGCATCAGCAGCACGGCGGCCACTGTCACAACGGCGGCGACAACATCGGTGAGTTCGACGGCGAAGTAGTTGGAGGTGACAAACTGGGCCACGCCGAAGGCGACGCCGGCCACCAGGGCCACGGGCCAGGTCTGCTTCACGCCGCGCCGGCCGTCGACGATGAACACCAGCAGCAGCGGAACGATCAGGGCGATGAACGGCGTCTGGCGTCCGGCCATGGAGGACAGATCCTGCAGCGGCAGGCCCGTGACACCGTTCAGGGCGATGATGGGTGCGGCCATCGCGCCGAATGCCACGGGAGCGGTATTGGCCAGCAGCGAGACCACCGCGGATTTGAGCGGTTTCATGCCGGCAGCCATCAGCATGGCGGCGGAAATCGCCACCGGGGCGCCGAAGCCGGCCAGCGACTCCAGCAGGGCACCGAAACAGAAGGCGATCAGGATGGACAGGATTCTCAGGTCGTTCGAGATGGACCGGATGGTGCGTCCCAGCACTTCGAACCACGCGGTGGCCACGGTGAGCCGGTAGATCCACAGCGCGTTGACCAGAATCCACAGAATCGGGAACAGGCCGTAGAACATACCGGCCGCGGTGGCGCTCAACGCCTGGTTCACCGGCATCTGCCAGCCCACGATGGCCAGCACGAGCGACAGGGCCAGGCCGGCCAGGGCAGCCACGGGGGCCTTGACCTTGAAGACGCCCAGCAGCACGAAGAGCAGGACTAGGGGCAACGCCGCGCAAAGGGCGGAAATGACTAGGGACCCGGCTATGGGGTCGAGGATCTGCTGAAACATGTGTCTCCAGATTGTGTTAGGCGTCACAACACCGTGGCGCCCTTCGATTGTCTTACAAGTACACATGATCGTCAAGAGATACTTGTTGTCTTGTCTGGCAAGATTGGGTGTGGATCAAGAAATTCTTGGCAGGATGGGAGCTCCGGTGGCCGGGCGCATAGCAGCAGTCTCGATCGTGGACGCGGTCGCCTCGGACCTGCGGAGCCGGATCTTCGCCGGTGAGCTTGGCTCCGGGGATGCCCTGACGGAGTCAGAGGTGGCGTCCTCCTACGACGTGGCGCGGCCCACGGCGAAGGCCGCGATCGAGAAACTCGTGGCGGAGGGGCTTCTGGACCGGGGGACCCACAAAACCGCCCGGGTGGTCGAACTCGGGCCTGACTCGGTGCGGGACATTTACCTGGCCCGCGCGTACCTGGAAAGCGAAGTGCTCCGCCGGCTCGCCCGCACCAGGGACGTGCCGGCAGCGGCGGTGCAGGCCAACCGCGACATCGCGGCGGTGCAGAGCGGCGCTCCGCTCGACGTCGTCGAACCGGACATGCGGTTCCACACCAGCCTGATCGATGCCGTGGGCAATGAACGTATCTCCAGGATGTACCGCTCGCTGGTGGGCGAGGTGCGGCTCTGCATGGTCCGGATCCAGTCCCTGCATCTGCTGGACACCGCGCTGATCCAGGCCGAACACCAGAAAATCCTCGAACTGATCGAGGCCGGCCAGGGCGAGGCCGCGGCCGAAGTGCTCGACGAACACCTGGGACGTGCCCGGGAACGGCTGGTCGCCGCCATGGGAGGAACCCCCGGCCCGGAGGCCAAGCAGCCTTCCGGGCTGCTGCCGGAGTAACGGGCGAACGCGCACAGCAGCGCGGGGTCACTTGGCGGCCATAAATCCCTCGGGAATGGGCGCCAGGTGACCCAGCGTTGTTGTTGGCCGGCGGTGCGGGTCAGCGGGCGCGCTCGACGCGCTTTTCGTCCCAGACGGGCTCGGCCGATTCGTAGACCCTGCCGTCGGAGCCGAAAATCAGGAACCGGTCGAAGGTCCGGGCGAACCAGCGGTCGTGGGTGACGGCCAGGACCGTTCCCTCGAAGTGGTCAATGGCCCGTTCCAGCGCCTCGGCCGAGTGCAGGTCCAGGTTGTCCGTGGGCTCGTCGAGCAGCAGCAGGGTGGCGCCGGAGAGCTGCAGCAGCAGGATCTGGAACCGGGCCTGCTGCCCGCCGGAGAGCGATTCGTACTTCTGCTCCGACTGCGACGCCAGGCCGTACCCGTCGAGCGCGCCGGCGGCGGCCTCGCGGCCCAGCCCCGAGCGGTGTTCGTCGCCGCGGTGCAGGATTTCCAGCAGCGTTTTGCCCAGCAGATCGGGCCGGACATGGGTCTGGGCAAAGAAACCGGGCCGGATGCGGGCCCCGAGTTTCACGGTGCCCTCGTGCGGGACTTCGGCGATGTCGACGTCGGACACCGGAAGGTGCTCCCGTTCCGGGTCGGTGCCCCCCGTGGCGAGCAGGCGCAGGAAGTGGCTTTTGCCGGAGCCGTTGGAGCCGAGCACGCCGACGCGGTCGCCGAACCAGACCTCGGTGGAGAAGGGCTTCATCAGTCCGGTGAGTTCCAGCTTTTCGGCCACGATGGCGCGCTTGGCGGTGCGGCCGCCCTTGAGCCGCATCTGCACGTTCTGCTCGATCGGCAGCGCCTCGGGCGGGCCGGCTTCGAGGAACTTCGCGAGGCGGGTCTGCGCGGCGTGGTACCGGTTGGCCATGTCGGAGCGGAACGCGGCTTTGTTCTTGTACATGTTGACGAGTTCCTTGAGCTTCACGTGCTCCTCGTCCCAGCGCTTCCGGAGCTCCTCGAAGCGGGCGTTCCGGTCCGCGCGGGCCTCCACGTAGGAGCCGAAGCCGCCGCCGTGGATCCAGGCCCCGGCGCCGTTGATGCCCGGTTCGAGGGTAACGATGCGGCCCGCGGCATTGTTCAGCAGTTCGCGGTCGTGGCTGATGAAGAACACGGTCTTTTTCGACTCGTTGAGTTTGGCCTCAAGCCAGCGCTTGCCCGGGACGTCGAGGTAGTTGTCCGGCTCGTCCAGAAGCAGCAGCTCATCGGGGCCGGCGAAGAGCGCCTCGAGCACCAGCCGCTTCTGTTCCCCTCCGGAGAGGCTCGACGCCGGACGGTGCTGCGCGCGGTCAAACGGCAGGCCGAGCGCGGCCATGCAGACTTCGTCCCAGACGGTCTCGACGTCGTACCCGCCGGCGTCGCCCCAGTCCACGATGGCCTGGGCGTAGGCCATCTGGGTGGGCTCGTCGTCGTGCTCCACCATGGCCAGTTCCGCTTCGTCCACGGCGCGGGCGGCGGCGGCGAGGGCCGGCGGTGCCGCGGAGACGAGGAGGTCACGGACGGTGGATTCGTCCCGGACCTGGCCGACAAACTGGCGCATGATGCCCATGTTGCCGGACCGCCCGATCACGCCTTCGTCGGCGACGAGGTCGCCGGAGATGATCCGGAACAGCGTCGTCTTGCCGGCTCCGTTGGGTCCGATCAGCGCCGTTTTGGTCCCGTCCGGGACCTTAAAGGTCACGCCGTTGAGCAGCTGGGTGCCGTCGGAGAGGAAGTAATCGATGTTGGAAACGTCAATATGAGCCACACTTCCATCCTCCCACGGCCGCAGTTGCCGCCCGCCGGCGGCAGCTATCAGCCCGCGGCGGTGAGGAACTCCTTCAGCAGCGGGCCGGAGACGGTGGCGCCGAGGCCGCCCTCCTCAACGAACACGGCCACCGCCAGGTCCCCGTGCACGGCCACGATCCACGCGTGGGTCTTGGGCGGGTCGTCGCTGCCGAACTCGGCAGTTCCGGTCTTCGCCGCCACCGGGGCACCCGGGACGGAGGCGAGGAAGCCGGTGTGCCCGGAGGTGACCACAGCGCGCATCATGTCCGCCAGGGCGGCGGCCTCTGCTGCGGTGACCGGGGTGCCCGAGGTCTTTGCCGGGGCCGGGGCGGACGACGCCGGACCGGAACCGGACGCCGTGGCACCGGCCGACGGGGACGCTGCTGCGCCGGGCGCTGCCGCCGCCTCGGCGCCGGGGTTCAGCACGAGCTGCGGCGACACGGGCTCACCCTTGGCGACCGAGCCCGCCATGATGGCCGCGGCCAGCGGGGATACGAGCACTTTGCCCTGGCCGATCATCGAGGCGGCATGTTCGGTGCCGGTGGCCTCGCCCGGAACCGAGCCCAGGAACGCGCCGGCCCCCAGGGTCGGCGCTTCCACGGCGACGCCGAGCGAGGTGGCCGCGGCTTCCAGCTGGGCCTGGCTGACGGTGTCGCGGGCGTTGATGAACGCGGTGTTGCACGAGTGCGCGAAGGCGTCGCGCAGGGTCACGGATCCCAGCGAGGAAGCCGGGTAGCCCTCGGCGTTCTTGAAGGTCCGGCCGTCGACGGTCAGGGTGGCGGGGCACTCCACAGTGGACTCCGGGGTCATGCCGTTGCGGATCATGGCCAGGGAGTCCACGATCTTGAAGATGGATCCGGGGGCGTACTGGCCCAGCAGCGCGGTGTCGTAGCCGTTGCTGCCCGGGCCGGAGGCGGCGGCCAGGACGGCACCGCTGGAGGGCCGGAGCGCCACGATGGCCGACGCCGGGCCCACCTTCCCCAGGATGTCCTCGGCCAGCTGCTGGAGGGCCGGGTCCAGGGTTGTTTTCAGCGGGGTCCCGGGCTCCATCGGCACGGTGAACAGGACGCGGCGGCCGCCGTTGGGCAGGCCTTGCCGTTGTTCCGCGGTGAGACCTGCCGTCTGGGCGAAGACCTGGGTGCCGCTGGTGCCGCGCAGTTGGGCGTCGTACTGCTGCTGCAGACCGCCGGTGCCCGTGGTGTCCCCGGCCCGGAGGGCTCCGTCCGACTTTTCGATCTGCTCGGCGCTGGCCTCGCCGACGGTGCCCAGCACGGCGCGGGCAAAACCGCGGGTGGGAGCGAGCGGAACAGAGTCCGCGATGGCCCGGGCCCCTGGAATCGCGGCGATTTGATCGTCGGTAATGGTCCGGCCGTCCTCGCGCAGCGTAATGGCGGTGACGAAGGCCTCGGGACCGGCCGCCTGGACCTGTTGGGTGTAGGCCGCGGGGTCCACGCCCACCAGCTGGGCGAGTTGGGTGGCTGACGCCGCCGGATCGGCGGAGGCCAGCAGGGGTTTGTCGATGCCGACGTTCACTACCGGCCGGTAGGTGACCAGCTGGGCGTCACCGGCGCCCAGGATGTCGGCCCGCTGCGGGGAATCGGAGGAGGTGCCGAGAATCTCACCCTCGGCCAGCCCGGGGACCAGGGTGGCCGGGTTCCAGACGGCCAGCCATTTATCGCCGGACTTCTTCAGCTCGGCGGAGGTGGTGTACTTCCACTCACCGGAGCCGATCTTCCAGCTGTAGCTCAGCGGGACCGCGGCGGTGTCCTTGTCGAGCGTCAGCTCGCCGCTTTCCACCGCGGGTTTGACCGGGTCCAGCGCCTTGAACACCTCGTTGAGCTGCTCATTGGCCTCGCCGGAATCCTTGCCCTCAAAGGCGACGGAGCCGACGTCGAGCGCAGCGACAGCGGACGCAAGCTGCTCCGCCGCGTCCTGTGCGCCGGCTCTGCCGTCGTCGCAGGACACCAGCGAGGCGCCGAGAATGAGACCAACAAGGACAGCTGAAAGTTTTGATATTTTCCCCACCGCGCCATTATGCCCCGGGCCGCAGACAAATTCCTTGTCACGGGAGGGACTCCAACCGGGAAGGGACCGCGACGGCGCCGTCCGGGCTCAGAAGCGCCGGATGATCCTGCGCTGCGCGGCCACGGAGATCGCGGCCGTGCGGTTGTCCACCCCGAGCTTGCCGTAGATGTGCACGAGGTGGGTTTTGACCGTTGCCTCGGAGATGAACAGCTGTTTGGCGATGGCCCGGTTGCCCAGGCCGGTGGCAAGCAGCTCCAGCAGCTGGATTTCGCGCGTGGACAGGACGGGTTCGGGATTGCGGATCCGCCCCATCAGCCGTGCGGCCACCTCGGGAGCCAGCGCGGTCTGGCCGGCGGCGGCGGAGAGCACCGCCTGGCGGATCTGTTCCGGCGGGGCGTCCTTGAGCATGTAGCCGCTCGCTCCGGCTTCCACCGCCGCAAGGATATCGGCGTCGGAGTCATAGGTGGTGAGGATGAGCACGGGCGGGGCCGGCTGGCCGGCCTCGCCCGCTTTGATCCTGCCGGTCGCCGTGACACCGTCCATGCCGGTCCCCATCTGCAGATCCATCAGGACGACGTCGGCCGGCTCGCCGAGGATGTGGAGCCGGGAGAGCTCTGCGAGGGCCGCGCCGCCGTCGGCCGCTTCGGCGACGACGGTGATGCCCTCGAAATCGCTCAGCATGGCCCTCAGGCCGGCCCGGACCACCGGGTGGTCGTCGACCAGCAGGACGCGGATATCCTTCACGACTCACTCCCCGCCCGGGGGTCCCCTAGCGGGAGCCGGATGGCCACCACCGTGCCTTCGCCGGGGGCGGACTCGATGTCCAGGCTGCCGGCCAGGGCCGAGACCCGGTCCTGGAGCGATCTCAGCCCGTAGCCCGAGCCGTCGGGGCGCCCTGCGGGGTCCGTGACCGCGGAGGGGTCGAAGCCCGCGCCGTCGTCATAGATATCCATCGCCACTTCGCTGCCCAGGAAGGACAGGGTCACGACGGCGGTGTCCGCCTTGGCGTGCACCCACACGTTCGCGAGGCTTGCCTGCGCGGCCCGCAGCAGGGTGGTGCGGTACGGATTGGGCAGGTCCAACGGGGTGCCCTCAAGGTCGAAGCGGCAGCGCAGCTTGGTGCCGCGGGCGGCTGCCTCGGTTTCAGTCTTTTCGCAGAGCCGGCGCAGGCTGTTCACCAGCGGATCCTCCGGCGGGCTCCCCGCCGGATTCTCCGCCAGGACGGGAGGCTGCAGGCCGCGGACGAAGCTGCGGGCCTCGGCAAGATTGGCCGAGGCAGTCTCCTGGACCGTCCGGAGCCGGTCCCGGGCCGTGGCGGTGTCCCCGTCATCGAGGGACTTTTCCGCCGAACGGCCCATCAGCACGATGCTGGAGAAGCCCTGGGCCAGGGTGTCGTGGATTTCGCGGGCCAGCCGTGCCCGTTCGGCCAGCGTGCCGGCGTCGTGCTGGCTGCGGGCAAGTTCGGCACGGGTGCGGCGCAGCTCCTCGGCGGCGAGCCGCTGTTTTTCGGCCTCCAGATACAGCGCCCGGTACGCCAGCCCGGTGACCACCGCAAAGGCAGCCCCGAACGCCGGTCCCAGCACCATCGGCAACTGCAGGGCGCCGCCGCCCGCGCCAGTGTTGTGGAACCAGAGCGCCACGATAACCAGCACGGTGCTCAGCGCGATCGCCGGCAGCGCCAGCCGCAGCGGCAACACGTGCAGCTGCAGGAAGAAGAGCGGGAACGCCAGCCACACGAAGTCGGCGCTGGCCCAGATCAACAGCAGCCAGAGCAGGCAGACGGTCCCCAGCCACAGCTGCGAATACGGCCGGGGATCGAACCGGGACGGATCCGTGGCGTGGCGTTTCTCCAGGACGGTGCCCAGCACGTAGACGGCGGCGAGAACCAGCGCGAGGCCCAGGATGAGCCAGTTGGTGCCCTGCAGCCCCGTGCCGAGCAGCCGGACCAGGGCGACGAGCAGCAGGACGGCGAAGCCAGTGTGCAGGCACACCCGCAGGACACGCAGGATCACCGCGGCATCCGGCGTGTCGGCTGTGGTGGTCTCTGCCGGGCCGCTGCGGGCCTTGTCATCCATGACTTCAGCGTAATGCCGTGCCGGTCCGGTTCCGGTGGAAATGGCCGCCGCCGGGCCACTATCAACCTTTTGGTTGACCCGCGGGTCAACCACTCCGGCCCGCAGCCTCAACCACGCAGGCGATGCCGGCGGCGCTTCGCAGCGGAAGGCTTGGAACAAGGCCACAACCCCTCGAAAAGGACTCCCATGTATCTCGCTCTCCGCGACCTCCGCTTCGCCAAAGGACGCTTTGTTCTGATGGGCGGAGTCGTCGCGCTCATCACCCTGCTGCTCGTGCTGCTGTCCGGACTCACCGCGGGGCTGGGCAACCAGTCGACGTCGGCCCTCGCTGCACTGCCCGCGGACCAGATTGTCTTCGGGGCTCCCGCCGGAGACAGTGCCAAGGCGTCGTTCACCGAGTCCGAGGTCACCCGCGGGCAATGGTCGGCGTGGGCTGCCCGGGAGGGCGTGGCGCACGCCGAACTGCTGGGCATCAGCCAGAGCCGGTTCCAGGCGGTTGGCCCCGCGGGCAGCCCGACCGGCACGGCCAGCGTGGCAGTGTTCGGGACCGACGGCACCGGCCTGGCTCCAGCCCCTGTGGCCGAGGGAACGGTCGTGGTCGGCAGCAGCCTGGCCGAGGAACTCGATCTGCGGGCCGGCAGCCCCGCCACGGTGGGCGGAACCGAACTCACTGTCTCCGCCGTCGTCCCGGACCAGTGGTACTCCCACACCGGAGTCGTCTGGACCACCCTCGCCGACTGGCGGACGCTGGCCCGCATCGCTGGCACTGAAGCCGCAGCGACCGTCATCGCCGTCACCTCCGAGGACGGGCAGACGCTCGACGCCGATGCCGCCAACGCAGCGGCCGGGACCGTGAGCACCACCCGGGACGGATCGTTCCAGGCCCTGGGATCCTACAAAAGCGAAAATGGCTCCCTGCTGCTCATGCAGGCCTTCCTGTACGGCATCTCGGCCCTGGTCATCGTGGCATTCCTGACGGTGTGGACGGTGCAGCGCACCCGGGATATCGCGGTCCTCAAGGCCCTCGGCGGATCCTCCGGCTACGTCCTCAAGGACGCCATGGTCCAGGCGGCGATCGTACTACTCGCCGGGGCTGCGACCGGGGGTGCCGCCGGTGTGGCCGGCGGAGTCCTCGCCGCCGGGGCTGCCCCGGTCCTGCTGACCCCGCAGACCATCGTGCTTCCGGTAGCGGGCATCGTGGTGCTCGGACTGGCCGGCGCAGCCCTGGCGGTCCGCAGCATCACCCGGGTGGATCCGCTCCTGGCCCTCGGCGGCAATTAACCCTGCACTGCACCCGGACCTAGAACATTCCTTGAAAGGCATACACCGTGAATACCGCCCTGAACCTCGTCAACGTCACCCTGGAATACCCCGACGGCGACGGCACCCTCAAAGCGCTCGACAACGTCAACCTCAAGGTCGCCGCGGGGGAATTCCTGTCCCTGGTGGGACCCTCCGGGTCGGGTAAGTCGTCCCTGCTGGCCGTCGCCGCCACCCTCGTGAGGCCCACCGCAGGTCTCGTCGTCATCGGCGGAATCGACGCCGGTGGACTGTCCGAGGCGGAGCGCACATCACTACGCCGGGACCGGATCGGCATCATCTTCCAGCAGCCGAACCTGCTGCCATCCCTGACCGCTCTGGAGCAGTTGGTGATCAGGGACCACCTGCGCGGCAAGCCGGCGAGGGAGGCCACGCACCGCGCCGCCGCACTCCTGGACCTCGTTGGCCTGGGCCCGGCAGCCGGGAAACGGCCACACCAGCTCTCCGGAGGCCAGAGGCAGCGGGTCAACATTGCCCGTGCCCTGATGGGGGACCCCGCCGTGCTCCTGGTGGATGAACCAACAGCCGCCCTGGACCATGAACGCAGCGAGGCGATTGTACGGCTGCTGCGCCAGGTCACGGACGAGTTCGGGGTGGCGAGCGTGATGGTCACCCATGACACCGGTTTCGTCCCGCTGACGGACACGGTCGCGAGCATGCGCGACGGCTTGCTCTCCGCCCTGCAGCCGGTCAGTCCTGCCCTGGCCTGAGGCTCTGGCCCGGGGCGCTGGACGCCCTAAAGCCGGAGGGATGGCACCGCGAGGCCAAATATGTCCTTCAGGGCATATTTGGCGGCGTGGAATCCCGGCATTCCGGTCACTCCCGGCCCCGGCGGCGTGGAGGAGGAACAGAGGTACACGCCGCGCATCGGGGTGCGCCAGGGGACCGGGCCCAGGACGGGCCGCCGGATGAGCCCGCGGAGGTCCATCAGACCAGCGCTGAAGTCCCCGCCGACGTAGTTCTCGTTGTACACGCCCAGCTCGGCCGCCGTCGTGACGTGATGGCCGAGGACAAGGTCGCGGAATCCGGGCGCGAAGCGCTCCAGCTGGGCCGTCACGGCCTCAGCCATGTCCACGCTGGAACCGGCCGGCACGTGGCAGTAGCTCCACAGAATATGCCGGCCCGCGGGTGCTCGTCCGGCGTCGAAGCCCGAAGGCTGGGAGGCCAGGACATAGGGCCGTTCCGGATGCCGCCCCGCCGCGACGAGGTTTTCCGCCTCGGCCATCTCCGCACGGGTGCCGCCCACGTGGACCGTTCCGGCGTCGGCCAGTCCGGGCGCCGCCCACGGGACCGGCCCGGAAAGGATGAAATCGACCTTGCAGGCCGCGTTTCCGAACCGGTACGCCTCCAGGGCACGGCGGTACCGCTCCGGGAGCCTGCCTTCCGCCAGTCGCAGCAATCCGGGCGGCGCCACGTCCAGCAGTGTGGCGCGGACCGGGGGCAGCTCCGCCAGGGATCCGATCCGTGCCCCGGTTTCCACCGCCCCGCCGTGCGCTTCAATGTCAGCCACCATGGCCTGCGCGATTGCCGCGGAGCCGCCCATCGGAACCGGCCAACCGACCGTGTGCGCCAGGGTCCCCAGCATGAGGCCCGCCCCGGCGGGAGCGGGGGAAGGGAGTCGCCCCACCGCGTGCGCGGCGACCCCGGTCAGCAGCGCCGGCGCCAGCTCCTCCCGGAACCTCAGCCCCCACAGCGGCGAGCCCTGCTCCAGGACCCTTGCACCGAACAGGGCGGCCGCCACCGGGTCGCGCGGGATCCGCAGGAGCTGGTTCAGCGTCAGGTCCGTGATGCCTTCGGCGCGCTGCACGAGCGGGGCCATCAGCTTTCCAAAGGCGGCGCCATCGCGCCCCAGGCCGGCAACCGTGCGCTCGAGTGAGCGGTACGCCAGCGCCGCCCGGCCGCCATCGAGCGGTGTGCCGTAGGAGACCTCGGGAACCTCAAGCCGGATCCGCCGGGACAGCTCGAACTGCCGGAAGAACGGCGAGGCAAGGGCCATCGGGTGCACGGCCGAGCAGACATCGTGAAAGTGGCCGGGTTCCATGAGTTCCGCGGTGCGCAGCCCGCCGCCCGGGGTGGGCGCCGCCTCGTAGACGTGCACCTTCAGTCCGGCGCGGGCGAGGGTCACCGCCGCGGCGAGCCCGTTCGGTCCTGATCCGACGACGGCGACATCAGGCATCCGCGGGCACCTTCCGCCAGGGCAGCACTGACGCCGCGGGGCGCAGCAGGTCCACCCGCAGCCGGTCCGGGACGCCTTCGAACGGACCGCCTTGCGGATCATCCATCCCGTACCGGCGGATCACGTCATGGCTGGGGTCCCAGATTTCCCAGGCCACCCGCATCATCAGGTAACCGGTGGCGATCATGTGGAAGACCACGGCGAGGACGTAGTAGGGCATATCAATATTGTGCTGGGAGACGCCGCCGCTCGTCACCTGCCCCAGGTACATCCAGACGGCCGCCCAATGCAGAGCCTCGAAGGTCTGCCAGATCAGGAAGTCGCGCCAGCGCGGCCGTGCCAGGGCAAGCAGCGGGATAAGCCAGATGACGAACTGGGGTGAGTAGACCTTGTTGGTCAGGATGAACGCGGCCACGATCAGGAAGACGAGCTGCGCGAGCCGGGGCCGCCGGGGCGCGGCCAGTGCCAGCGCCCCGATCAGCACACAGGCCAGCACAAAGAGGTTCAAGGCGAGGGTGTTGATGGACTCGGGCTGCAGGGGGAGCCAGCCCAGCCGGCCGGCCACGAGGTTGTAGGCAAACCAGGGCGAGCTGTAGCCGGCGGGCCGGTCCTCGGTGAACTGGTAAAAGTATTTCCAGCCTTCGGGGTTGACGGCGGCGACCGGGACGTTGACGGCCAGCCACGCGGCGGCGGCGGCGGCAGCGGTAACCAGGATCGCCCGGATCCTCCCGGTGCGCAGGGCCAGGAGCAAAACCGCGCCAAGGATCAGGACCGGGTAGAGCTTGGTTGCGGTGCCCAGCCCGATGAAGATCCCGGCGAGCACGAGTTTGTTCCGGGAGAAGCAGTACATGCCAAGGGCCAGCAGCCCAACCGCCCACATGTCCCAGTTGATGGTGCCGGCCAGGATGATGCCGGGGGCCACTGCCACCATGGCGGCGTCCCACGGCCGGCGGCGGGCCATCCGTGCTGTGGCGAGTACCGTGACGATCCAGACGGCCAGGATCAGGGCGGCATTGATGTCGAAGTAGGCCAGGATGCGGCCGGCCGAGACGCCCTCGCCGGGGACTAGCAGGGCCGTGGCGCCGGCGATGAAGCCCATAAGCACGGGGTATTCGAAGAACGTCCCCTGCGTGATGAAGGGGAAGGCACCGTCGCCGAGGCCGCGGTTCTTGAACAGTTCCGAAAAGTCCGAATAGCAGGTCGCATAGAACTGCCCCGGGGTTTCCCAGCCGGTGTTGCGGCAGTAAGACTTGAGCAGGATGCCGATCACGGCAGCCAGCACGGTGAGCAGGATCAGGACGCGTTCCACGGTGAAAAATCCGGGGGAGACGACGCCGGGGGCAGAGCGGCGGCCCATGGGTCCACCGATCAGTTCCGTGAAGTTCCTCAGCAGGGGGTCGCTGCGGCTCGGGATGACCAGTCGGACACGTCTGCGGTGTTCCGGCGGCTTTGTCTCCTGCATGTCCCCGAGCTTACCGGGGCGGCTGCGGGTGCCCGTGCTGCGCCGGGCCTGTCGTTAGAGAGTGCTCAAAACAGGAGCTTAAAAGGAAGAGCCCACGCGTCGCCGCGTGGGCTCCCTGCGGATCAGTTCCGAGGTCAGTCATCAGTTCCTCCTTCGATGGCCTGGCCCTGCCTCAGCGGATGAGGCCCATCTGGTGCATAACGACGTAGACGTCTTCACGCTTCTGGTCGAGGAGTTGTCCGTTGAACAGCGTCGTGTGCCTTGGGGCCGGTTTGAGGGCCCGGCGCAGGATTTTCTGGAGTTTCTGCTTCATGGTAGTCACCTCCCGCCGCCGGCTCGTGCTGCGTGGTCGGGCTGTGGTGCTGACAATTGTCACGATGGACCTTTCATTGGTGCAGCTGGAAATGGTGGTGTAATTGGGCATGCCAATTAGGGCCTCTGTGAATTGAGGAAGAAAAGGCCGAATTTGGGCATGCGAATACCCGGCGCTAATTAGAAAGTTTTGCGAAAGCGACCGGAGGCCCCTGGACGCGGAATGCCGCAACCCCAACAAGAAGCTGGGTTCCGAACTTTGGGGATGCTGCGTAACCGCGTGGGTCCGCCTGGGTCAGTCCGCTGTCACGGTGCACCCCGGAAAGGGAGCCCCGGTATCGCCTAGGCTCCGGGTCCTAGGTCAGAAACCAGGGCACGGGCGGAAGGGTCAGGAGGCAGTGGGGCCGAAATTTGGGCGCGGTTCAGCGACAGAGGCCGGGGTGGCGGTGATGGAGTACATCCATCCGCTAGTCAAAGTAATCATTTCTCCCAACCTCCTTTTCTGTTATGCCGTGGCTCCGGCTGACTGGCCGGGCGACGCGCGCCTCGACCCCGGCAGGACGCTCTGGGGTCAGAAATAAAAATACACTATGAATGCAGCACTTGACTACCGCATTCATAAACTTCTTTGAAGTTATTTAATAAACCGTATTTATAGGCCCCAGCGGACCACTGCCGGGGTCTTCTTGTCCCAGCCGAGCGTGCAGACTTTCGCGGTTCCCAGGATGAAGTGCCGGCCCTCATGGGGATCGAGTCCCAGCCACCGGGCGGTGAGGATCCGGGAAAAGTGTCCATGGGCCACGACCAGCACGTTGTCCAGGCCGGATTCCAGCACCCGTGCCACGATCTTGTCCGCGCGAGCGGCGACGTCGTCTAAGGCTTCGCCGTTCGGCACGCCGTGGGTCCAGATCAGGTATTCCGGGTTGTCCTTGCGGATGAGGTCTGAGCTGATGCCCTCGTAGTCGCCGTAGTCCCACTCGACCGCGAGCGGCTCCAGCTGGGCGTCGGGGAAGCCGGCGAGTTCCGCGGTGCGGCGGGCCCGCCGCAACGGAGACGTCAGCACCAGGTCAAAGTCGACGGTGTCGAGCACCTTGCGTGCCTCCACGGACTGCTGTTCACCCTCCACGGTGAGCGGGAGGTCGGTGAGGCCGGTGTACTGGCCGCTCTTGGACCACTCCGTTTCGCCGTGCCGCAGGATCCACAGCTGCGGGCGGGGGCCGTTGGAAGGTGCAATCACTTAGGACTCCTCAGTTGAGAGTGCGACGGCGGACTCGGGCTGGGCAGCCCACCATTCGTGCAGTTTGGCCTCGGCGACGGCGGGATCCAGTGGGCCGTGCTCCATTCGTTCCTCCAGCAGGAATTTGTAGGCGCGCCCGACGACCGGGCCGGGCTTGAGTCCCAGGAGTTCCATGATCCGACCACCGTCGAGGTCAGGGCGGACGGCCTCCAGCGATTCCTGTTCCCGCAGGGCCGCGATCCGGGCCTCGAGATCGTCGTAGGCGAAGGCCAGCCGCTCGGCCTTGCGCTGGTTGCGGGTGGTCACGTCCGAGCGGGTCAGCCGGTGCAGCCGCTCGAGCAGCGGACCGGCATCGGTGACATAGCGGCGGACAGCCGAATCGCTCCAGCCGGCATCGCCGTAGCCGTAGAAGCGCATGTGCAGTTCCACCAGCTTCGCCACGGCCTTGATCGTGTCGTTGTCGAAGCGCAGTGCCTTCATCCGTTTTGCGGTCAGTTTCGACCCGACCATGTCGTGGTGCCGGAAGCTCACCGCGCCGCCCGGTTCGAATCGGCGCGTGGCCGGCTTCCCGACGTCGTGCATCAAGGCTGCGAACCGCAGCACAAAGTCCGGACCGGGCACGGCGCCGTCCGCACCCGATTCGAGCGCGGCGGCCTGCTCCAGGACCTGGAGCGAGTGCTGGTAAACGTCCTTGTGCCGGTGGTGCTCATCGGACTCCAGCCGCAGGGCGGAGACCTCGGGCAGCACAAAGTCAGCGAGGCCCGTGTCCACGAGCAGGTCCACCCCGGCCCGGGGGTGTGCCGCGCAGATGAGCTTGACCAGCTCCTCGCGGACACGTTCCGCCGAGATCATGGTGATCCGTTCCGCCATCCGGGACATCGCGGCGCGGACGTCCTCGTGCACCGTGATCCCCAGCTGGGCGGCGAAGCGGGCGGCGCGCATCATGCGCAGTGGATCATCGGAGAAGGAGGATTCCGGGGCGCCCGGGGTGGCGAGGATGGAAGCGTGGAGGTCGCGGACTCCTCCGAAAGGATCCACTAGTTCCAGCCCGGGCAGGCGCAGCGCCATGGCGTTGATCGTGAAGTCCCGGCGCAGCAGGTCATCCGTCAGCGACTTGCCGAACGCGACCACGGGTTTCCGGGAGTCGGGATCGTAGGCCTCGGCGCGGTACGTGGTGATTTCGATTTGGAAGCCGGCCTTGCGCATCCCGATGGTGCCGAAGGCGCGCCCGATTTCCCAGTAGTTGTCAGCCCACTTCCTGATCAGGGCGACCGTCTGGTCCGGGGTGGCGTCGGTGGTGAAGTCCAGGTCGGGGGACACCCGGCCCAGGAACAGGTCGCGCACGGGTCCGCCCACCAGGGAGAGTTCGTGGCCGGCGTCGACAAACCGCTGCCCGAGCTCCAGAACAACAGGGTCTACCTGGAAATCAACGGTGTGCGAGTCAGTCTTGTGATGTGCGTGCGCCATAGTTTCTTAAGCTTGTCAGAAATCCCGGCCAGCACCACACCGAATGCTCCCCAAGTCCGGCCGCTGGCACCGAAACCGCGGACGGAACGGGCGATCCACTTTCCCGGCCGTCCACTTTCCTGCCATGTTTAGGTCATCAAGTACGGACAAGAGTCGTTAGAGTGGACTTCATGGCCCATCCCGTACCGAGCGCTCCAGGCAGGAGGACAAACGCACCGTTGCCGTCGGCAATCGGTGCCAATGTCGCGCCGGTGCAGCACTCCGGACAGGCCTCCCTCCCCACCGTGGAGGAAATCTCCGCCGGCGGCGTTGTGGTGGATACTTCCGACGCCGAACTCCGGGTTGCGATTATTGCCCGCCTTAATCGCGGCGGGCGGCTGGAATGGTGCCTGCCCAAGGGCCATCCGGAGGGCAAGGAAAGCAACGAGGAAGCCGCCGTGCGTGAGATCGCGGAGGAAACCGGCATCGAGGGCAAGATCCTCGCGCCGCTGGGGAGCATCGACTACTGGTTCACGGTCAGCGGGCACCGCGTCCACAAGACCGTTCACCACTACCTGCTGCAGGCCACGGGCGGGGAACTGACGATCGAGAATGATCCGGACAAGGAGGCGGTGGACGTCGCCTGGGTTCCCATCCATGAGCTGGCCCGGAAGCTTTCCTTCCCGAATGAGCGCCGCATCGCCGACCTCGCCAAGGAAGTTCTGCCGGAACACCGTTAGTGCCAGAGAATCCCCTTTATCGGTCGCGGATAGCGCCTAAAGCCCTGCCCGGGTGAGACGATGAAGACGATGTCATCAGCCAAACCCACCCCCGCGCACTCCGGCCCCGCCGATTCCGCAGCCGTCCAATCCGGAGAAGTCCGTTCCAGCGCCATCATGGCCGCCGGAACGCTGGTCTCGCGTTTCCTGGGCTTCGCCAAGACCTGGATGCTGGCGGCCGCCCTCGGTCTGGGCTCCACGGTCAACGACACGTTCATCAACGCGAACAACCTGCCGAACCTGATCTTCCTGCTGGTGGCGGGCGGCGTCTTCAATGCCGTGCTGGTGCCCCAGATCATTAAGGCCAGCAAGGCTCCGGACAAGGGTGCGGACTACATCAGCCGGCTGCTGACGCTGGCTGTGCTGGTGCTGCTGGCTCTCACGCTGGCAGTGACGCTGCTGGCACCGTGGGTCATCCAACTGACGACGCAGGGCTATTCACCGGAGCAGAAGGCCCTCGCGGTGTCCTTCGCGTTCTGGTGCCTTCCCCAGATCTTCTTCTACGGCCTGTACGCCCTGCTGACCCAGGTGCTCAACGCCCACGGCGCGTTCGGGCCCGCGATGTGGGCTCCGATCCTGAACAACATTGTCGCAATCGCGGGCCTCGGCATGTTCATCTGGACCTTCGGCGCCAATGTGGCCAACCCCCACACCTTGGACACCTGGGACTCCACCCAGACGCTCCTGGTCGCCGGATTCTCCACCATCGGCGTGATTGCCCAGACCGCCATCCTGCTGGTCCCGGTGTTCCGGCTCCGGCTCGGGCTGCGGCCGCGTTTCGGCTGGCGCGGGGTCGGACTGGGCCAGGCCGCCAAGCTGAGCGTCTGGACCCTGGCGACGGCCGCCGTCGGCCAGCTGGCGTTCCTCTATGTCATGCGCATCGCCACGATCCCGGGCGCGGAACGGCTGCGGCTGGAACAGGCAGGGGACCCGGCCGCCGACACGCTCCCGGGCAACGCCGTGCTGGAAGTGGCGAGCCAGCTGTACCTGCTCCCGCACTCGATCATTGCGCTGTCGCTGGCCACCGTGCTGTTCAACCGGATGACCCGGGCCTCGCAGGATGGGGACCACGCCGCGCTGCGCAACGCGCTTTCCCACGGACTCCGCACCATGGCCGTGGCCACGGTGTTCGGTGCCCTGGCCCTGTTCGCGCTGGCCGGACCGCTGGGCATGTTCTTCTCCGGCGGGGTGCCCCAGGACGGCGTCATGCTCGCGCAGACGCTGACCATCCTGGCCCTCAGCACACCGTTCATGAGCGCCAACTTCATGATGTCCCGCGTGTTCTACGCCAATGAGGACGCCCGGACACCGTTCTTCATCCAGCTGGTGCTGGCCCTCGTGAACGTGGTTGCCGCCTTCTCGATCCAGTTCCTGCCGTTCGATCAGATCATCTTCGCCATCGCCGTCCTCTACACCGGCGGCAATATCCTGTCCGTGATCGTCAGCGCGATCTTCCTGCGCCGGCTGCTGGGACATTTGGACGGCCCGCGGATCGCCAACGCCTATATCCGGATGGGCTACGCCGCGCTGGGTTCCGCGCTGGCCGGCGCCGTGGCTCTGTGGCTGCTGGGCAGCTACAGCCGGGATGGCTTCGCCTGGAGCACCCCTGCCGCCGCGCTGGTGACGATCGTCGTCGTCGGGCCCGTTATGCTCGCGGCCTACCTGCTGCTGCTGAAGCTCTTCCGGGTGACCGAGCTGAGCGACCTGCTGCAGCCGCTGCTGGGGCGCCTGCGCCGCCGGTCGGCTGCGGAGCCCAGCGGAGACCTGCCCGACGGCGCCGCGGCAGCGCGGACGAGGCCGGAACGTGCCACTGTCTCGGTGGATACCGGACTCATTCCAAGGATCTCCGGGGAATTCGATGCCGCGTCCTTCCGCGCGGGTCCTGACCTGGACGAACAGGACGAACGGGCCGGACGCGCCGGGCCGGAAGGCGGCTACCTGCCCGCCGAGGACCTGCCCAGCACCGCGGAGGGCGGCCTGGACGGCGATGTCCCACTGCCTGGGCGCAGGACCTACCAGGGCCCCGCCGGGCGAAACCCCAATTTTCCGTTCGGCGGCAAGAAGAAAAAATAGTAACCGGCGGGGTTCGCGGGGCCGTGCTTCCGTGGCCGGGACCGTGCATCGGCTAGGATCGAAGACTAACAAGGGGAGTTGCAGACCAGGGGTCCACCGGCTTTACCGGACGGCCTGCGGTCACTGATGAAGTGATCAGCTCGGCAGCTCCCGGACAGTCTAGGAGGAGCCCGTGTCCCACCCGATCGATGTCGGATCAGTACTAGGTGGCCGTTATAAGGTCACTGCCACTGTACTGACCTCACATGACCAGGATCTGGTGCTGGACGGCGTGGACCAGGTGCTTAACCGTGCCGTGAGCATCCTTGTGGCCGGCCCCGGCAATGCCGAGCAGGTGGCACAGAGTGCCCGGGAAGTCGCCACGGGGGAGCGCCCCGGCACCGTGCAGATCCTCGATCTGGGTGTCAGCGACGACACGACTTACCTCATCACCAACCACACCTCGGCCGCTGACCTGCTGGACCTGGTGGTCTCGTCCAACCCGCCCTACATCGAGCCGTTCTTCACGGACACGCTGGGCAGCGAAATCTTCGGTCAGCCTCGCTCCCACGAGCCCGAAACCTATGACGGCCTCTACGACGAAGAAGAAGTCGACGCGGGGTACATCAACTACGGGCAGAAGCAGCAGCCAGCCGCCCCGGCGCAAAAGGCCAAGCCGGTAGTACCGCCGGTTTCCCCGGCCCGCCCGCCTTTGCGTCCGGCCACCTCGCCCGCAGCCGGCGCTGGGGCTGCTGGCGCCGTCGGCGCCGCGGGACTTGCCAGCGGCGCCGCAGGTGCAGCGGCGGCATCCTCCAAGGAGAAGTCTCCCGAAACCGCCCCCCAGGAGGCCGCCCCTCACGTAACGGCACCCCAGCCGGTTCAGGGTGGCTCCCCGGCATCCAGTGCACGTGACTCCACGCCGCCGGCGCCTGCCGAAACACCCAAGGTCTCGCTGTGGTCAGACGACGACTACGAGCGCCCCGCCCCCGACAGCGGACGAACTTCCCAGCAGGGTAAAGCACCGGCGTTGGCCGCCGCGGCCGGAGGTGCCTCCGCCGACCGTGCCCCCGGGTTCTTCCCGGGCTCCGCCCGGAACAGCGACTCCGCGGCAGACGACGAGTACGAAGGCACGGACGAAAAACCTCAGCGCGAGCCCCGCTCCATGCGGTGGCTGGTTGGCGGACTGCTGGCCGCGGTTCTCGTAGTCGGTTTAGTTCTTGCTGTCACCAATCTTGGCAGTCTCTTCAAGTCCACTCCGGAGACCGTCGCAGGGGACCCTTCGTCCACCAGTACGCCCGGTACAACCGCGTCGGCAGCGCCCTCCGGCACTGCCAGCCCCGCGCCAGCCGCCGGTCCGCCCGTCATTGAGGACGTCACGCGGCTGGGCAACTTCGATTTTGCCGGTACCTATGACGGTGACCTGGTCAAGACCTTCGACGGCAATGCCGCCAGCTACTGGTCGGACATGGAATTCGCCACGGACAACTGGGGTGGCCTGGCCGCCGAGGTTCCGCTCGTCGTCAAGCTTGAGAGCCCTGCTAAGGTCTCCTCAGTGACGCTGAGCCAACTAGGGGCCTCCGGCGGCAGCATCAGCGTCTACACCAACGACCGTCCGTCCCTCGAGGGCGCCAAGCAGGTTGGCAGCAACAGCTTCACCTCCCCGGATCTGACGATGTCCCTGCAGGAGCCCACCACCGCGCAGTATGTCATCGTCTCCATCAAGAACCTGCCCAAGCTGGCCGCGCCGAAAACCCGCTACGGGTTTGGCCTTCGCCTGGCGGAGATCAAGGTCCAGTAGCGGTCCGAAACCATGGCAGGAGTGGGCTTGCCTCGGTGCCCGGACGGTATCCCAAGCCTCGTTGTCCTCCCGTGACGCCCAGTCCCGCCGGAATATTCAGCACCAAGTGGCAGTTGTGCCATGTGGCCGGCCATCCAGGCGGGCGCATCGACAAAGGAAGAGGTTCACCGTTCAGTGAGCAACGCAGAAAACACCGCGTCCGACGTACGTGATGTCATCATCGTAGGCTCCGGCCCCGCGGGCTACACCGCCGCGGTGTACACGGCCCGCGCCAACCTGAAGCCGCTGCTCCTTGCCGGATCAGTCACCGCCGGCGGCGAGCTGATGAACACGACCGACGTCGAGAACTACCCGGGTTTCCCGGACGGCATCATGGGTCCGGACCTGATGGAAAACTTCGAGAAGCAGGCTGCCCGATTCGGCACTGAAATCCAGTTTGAGGACGTTACCGAACTGGATCTCGACGGCGACATCAAGACCGTGACCATCGGCTCCGGAGAGACTTTCCAGGCCCGATCCATCATTCTGTCCACTGGTTCGGCCTACCGTGAGCTCGGCCTGCCGAACGAGAAGCGCCTCTCCGGTCACGGCGTCAGCTGGTGCGCAACCTGCGACGGTTTCTTCTTCAAGGACCAGGCCATTGCAGTGATTGGCGGTGGTGACTCCGCTATGGAAGAGGCACTGTTCCTGACCAAATTCGCTAAGTCAGTCACCGTGGTCCACCGCCGCGACACCCTGCGAGCCTCCAAGATCATGGCCGACCGTGCCTTGGCCCACGAGAAAATCAACTTTGTCTGGAACACCGGCGTCGAGGATGTTCTCGGCCAGGACAAGGTCACTGGACTTCGATTGAAGAACCTCGTGGACGGCACCGAGACAGAGCTCGCCGTTACGGGCGTCTTCGTGGCAATTGGCAACGATCCGCGTACCGATCTCGTCAAGGGCAAGCTCGACCTGACCCCTGAGGGCACCATTGCCGTCGAAGGCCGCACGTCGAAGACCAGCATCAAGGGTGTCTTCGCCGCCGGAGACGTCATTGATCCGACTTACCGCCAGGCCATCACGGCCTCGGGATCCGGCTGCGTAGCCGCTCTCGACGTCGAGCACTACATCGCCGACTTCCACGCCTAATCGGCGCGCACCAACCAACCGAAGAGAGACAGGGAATATGAGCAACGCAAAAGACGTAACGGACGCTAGTTTCAGCACCGATGTACTGGCTTCTTCCAAACCGGTCATCGTGGACTTCTGGGCCGAGTGGTGCGGGCCGTGCCGCAAGCTCGGGCCGATCCTCGACGAGATCTCCGTGGAGTACAGCGAGAAGGTGGACGTCGTCAAGGTAAACGTAGATGACAACCCGGCAATCGCAGCGCAGTACGGCATCACGTCCATTCCCGCCGTCTACCTGTTCCAGGACGGGGAAGTGAAGGGTACCGTCATCGGCGCCCGCCCCAAGCAGTTCTTCGAAAAGGAATTCGCGGACGTTCTGTCCTAGCTCCGGCATAGTCTGCGCCCCGCGCAGACCACACGCCCAAGTGGCCTCACTTCCGTTCCCGGATGTGAGGCCACTTTTTTGTACAGCGGAGTGTGGGTGGCCGCGCCGCGTACAGATCGTTAAGCGGGACTGCGACGAAGTGTGAGGCTGTCAGATAGACAACCAAAAGGGGTTGAACCCATTCTCTTGATTCTGCAGTTCGGGTGTATTTGCATCACATAATACTGGGCCCTCACGCGGTAGGGGGATTCCTGCAGCCAGATGCCGATCGGCCGCCATGCCCAACCAGCAGTCCGGGTTTCACGTGAAACAAGCTGCGGCGCCGCGAATCAATCAACTTGGGAAACCTCGCGCTGCCGGATTGGGTGAGAGGCGCTTAGTCCTTGGACTTCTCACATGGGAAGGCCGGAGACTTTCGGGGGGCGGTATTCGTGCCTTGCTCTCACTCAACCACACCAGAACTGCATCAGCGCCAGGCTCCCTGCAGGGAAATTCTCAAAATGACACTTTCAGCGGCCGATAGAGAAGGTCGGTCCACGTTAGGTGACGGCTCTGACCATACCCGGATAGGGGGTACGGCCACAGCCTCTTCTGCGGCAATCACGGCCGACCTCCGATTCCGGTAGCCCCTCGCCACGTGGCCATGGAAGATTCGATGAAAGAAATACCGTGGTTGGCTGACTGCCTGCCGGCGCTGCTCATGCGACGAATGGTCGAAGATAGATTCTTGGCGCGACAGATCACCAACACGGTGCAGAGGCTCGGGGCCGGTCAAAGATGCGCCGCAGGCCGTTGGGTTGCAGCTATTGATCTTGTTTCACGTGAAACATCGACGATCCCGCCCACGGATATGTCGTGGGTAAGCGGGCCAGGGGGCCGAAGGGCCTTCTCTTTGTGCGGAACTGTCGCCTGGTCACATGTAAACAGCTGTTTCGAGTGAAACAGAAGTTCCATCCCCATGCTCTCGCCCGCATTCATCCGCCCGCATTCATCTGGACCAACGCGACGACCCCCACAGCTGACCAGCGGAGACATTGAGGCGGTCTTGTTTCACGTGAAACATGTCCCGAACCCACCAAGGACGCGGGTTGGCCGTCCGAATTCACTGCGCGGTCGGTAAGGATGGGTACGTGGCGACGTGCAGCGGGTGAGGGATAGTGAAGTGTAGATTTGATATTTCACTCTCGCCTACCGTTGGGCTCGGGCGACTGGGCAATAGCGGTGGCTAGCTCAATCGGCGGTTTCTGTTGTAGCTGTAATGAAGCGCTCGAACCGAATGCTTATTCCGAGTCTCCTAATGCTGAGGCGCGGACCTACGGCTGCAGCGGATTGCAGGGGAGCGGATCTATGGCTATATCCCGACCGCTACGCACTAGACGGCCACCGGGACTGCGGAGGCAATATCATTGCACCCCCGTGGGTGTTTCACGTGAACATGGTCGAGGAAACTGCACATTACCTCAGGTGTTTCACGTGAAACAGTATTAGTACTGCCGCACGGGGGCGCCGCACGTGCGCTCGTTACCCCAGGCGGAGCACCGGGGCCTTATAGCGCCCCAACGCTTCCTGGAGGGAGCACGCATCCGGCTACCGGCCTACGTGGCATCGGCGGCCCCCTCCACCGATCGCACCGGTATCGCAATAGGGGCTACGGCAGCGTCAACCCTGAGGCATCTTGGCTTGGTTCCGCTCGCGAATATCCGGGCTCTGGATAGGTATTGGCCAATAGGTAGTAAATCCAGCTACCAGTATCAAATATCCTGCTGACTCAGGTAGCCACGCCCTTCATGAACCACCACAGTTGATGTGCCACCCGCCGGATAGCCAAAGCGCTGACATCGGGCCACAGCCACCGGAGACCATGGCCCGCGATTCCACTCAGCCCATCCCGGCAAGCACACTCCGGAGACTCCAAACACCGTGCAAGGGCGGTGAGAGCAGCTCGGCAGAAAAGTTACGCACACTCAGATGAATCATATTTCTCGAGCCCGGGCACAAGAACATGGCTGCCTCGGAGTTGGGTATCCTCGTGGTCTTGATGAAATGCAGCGTGGCAAAGACCGCCGTACGTCCAGACCTTCCGTCGCTGGTCAACGCGGCAGGCCCTGAGAGGGTCAAGCCGGACGCCAGAGCCCTCAGCACGGGGGTGTGCACATGACAAGTGCAGCCCTCTTCCCACCCATCAGCGAGCAACGCGCGCTCTGTCTTCTCGGTCGGGCTCTGAGCGAGCAAATCTGCGCCCCTCTCCCTCGGGCGCAGGTGAGGGCCCAAGATTCCGTCAGCGGCCGTCGGCGCTTTCAGATACACGAATTGGAAAGCCCCCTGGTCGGCCTGACACGGGCATAAGACGTCTGCGAAGGCGTGCCCCAGCAACGGGGCTTTGTGTCGCCCCCGGGCAACTTGATAGGCAGGGCAAGCATACGTGGAAGACGGGTCGGCGACGTTGCCCTCCCATGGCCTTGCGTAGTGGTGCGGAGCCGGCCAGTTGGCCACTGGTGCTACCCCGCGAAAAGGTGCCGGATGTCCGCCCTCATCATCTTCTCGGGGTCAGAGGAACGGATACCCACAAGTTTCTCCACAGATGTTATGCACATAGTTATCCACAGGACGCCGGGCTTTTGTCACAGCGTTTTACGGCGGTTCATCGCGGCGGTGGACGGGCCTGGTCGTTCCCCCCTTCCGGACGCTCGTTCCGATACGATACGGGCCGTCGGCAGAGCGTCCCGCACATCATTGATCCGCCACTAAGCAGCCGATAAATATCGCTTAAGATCATGAAAAATTAACCAACAGCGGGCGATTTAGGAAGCACAGCCAGGCGTGAATCAGATCACGGCTCAGGCGCCGGAATTGTTTCACGTGAAACGGTGCAGTCCTCGATGGCCGACAGAGCCGCTATCACGTCCACATGGCCTCCCCCTGCCCGCTTATGGGCATCGAGCTGTGATTTGCGATGCAGATAATCCACAAAGTTATCCACAGCGATATCCACCGAACTATCCACTGCTTACAACAGAGGTTCAGGCCGTTCCTCCATAGCCGGCAGGGTGCCCTGGGTTACCACCTCTGCAATCACCTCCTCCCTCGGGGCAGCGACTGAGTACCGTCCCGCAACCCACACCACGTCGTCGGCATCCCCGGCGCGAACGAGTCCGGCAGTAATACCAACCCCCGCAAACCCCGTACGTCCAGGGAGATGACCGGAAATCCAATGGAGCCGACCCAGGGTGGCCGCGAAATCCGCCAGCCGGTTCGGAATGTTCTCCGGGGGAGGAGCGGCGGTGCGGGCGCCCAGTGCATAACCAGTGACTGCCCCTTGTCGAGAGCTGTCCTCCCAATCAGAATCCCATCTCTCCGGTGACCCCGCCCCGCTAGGGCCGATGCAGAGTCTCATATGATTCCGGTGCGACACCCTCAGTACGACTTTGTGCCAGGAGGCCTTACGGGGGCCGGGTAGCACTTAGCCATCACAGCCTGGGCGGGCGACGGTCTGTGACACCTCTACGGGCATGCTGATGTTGTCTGTGGCAGTACCCGACGGGAGGGGTCCCCGTCCATACCAAAGGACTATAGCGCTGCGGTGCCGGCCGGTGGCCCCCTGGGGAACACCGACGGCTTTGGAACGCCCAGACCAGCGAGACGTCGACCAGTTGGTTGATCCACCACGCCCGCTGGACTCGCAGCACAGCCGGCCAGCGTCCTTGTCCTGCCTTTGCCCGCCCTGGCCTGCTCGGGGAAGGTCTCAGTCTCCTAAGACGGCCCAAAGGCTCAGAGGTGCCCACAGCGGCGCTGGCAGCCACTGGGGGAGCCTCGGTCCTCTCGTGCCCTCGAAAGGCTCGAAAGCGCGCCATAGCGGTGCCGGAGGCCTCTCGAGGTGCGTCGCCGCTGCTGCGCCACGTGGGCCCTACTCAAGGCCCCTTTGATCCTCCCGAGCCTTCCAGTCCGCTAAGCAGAGTCCACCAGGCCGTCCGACGCGCCCCGTAATCCACAGTCACCACCGTCGATGTTTCACGTGAAACCTCCCCACGCGCCCGCAAGGCACTCTGGAAGGTGCTTCACTGCGAACGTGGGGTGGCGATCGCGGCGCATGACGTGTACACATACCTACCGGAGAACTCCATGTTTCACGTGAAACGTCGGGTGTCCTGGTCCTCCTCTGCCCACATAAGGTGCCGGTAAAAGCTGCATTGCGGAACTTTGCCGAGCCGAGAAGTTCGTTGGTGGGGTTCCGCGGTCAGTTCGGAGTGCTCCTGCCCCCATTTTCGCTACGGTCACGGGGGATTGGATGGACCGCCAGTGGGTTCCCATATGCATTGTTCTGAAGTGCGTACACGCAGCGCTTCCGGCATTGACCCCTTGGAAAGCTGCACCGTGTCGGCTCCACCTGCATTGCCTGGTTTGCCTCAAGGTCTGCTTCTGTTGCCTCCACCTGTTCTGCTTGTCCGATCACGGCTTGCGGTTGGGTATCAGACAAACCCAACATCACCATTAACAGTTCCGGTACAGCTACCGTGCGGGCAATTCCAGGGGTGACTGCGGGGTCGGGTCCGTGCCGTACACGCCTTTGAGATCTCTTCGGGGGTTACCTCAGCGGCTAAAGCCTGAATCCTTTAGGGGGAACCACCTTCCCGCCCGGAAGACACTGGGCCCACTGCGTTGCCGGGCACTTTCCCGGCCCACTTGCCTCAGGCCCAGGCGTACCGAATAACACACCCACGGCTGGCGAGAAGTTACCGAAAACAAAAAAGGGACCTGTTTCACGTGAAACAGGTCCCTTTAATGAGACTGTGTGGGCTAGCCGGAAGCCCCGGGTGACAGGACATCCATGATTCGGTTAAGGTCCTCGACACTTGCGAATTCGATACTGACGCGTCCCTTGCGTGCACCAAGGGAAATCTTGACGTTGGTATCTAGCCGGTCCGAGAGCGAAGAAGCCAGGTAGTCCAAGCGCTCGTGCCTCGCACCCGGACGGGGAATGTTGTTTTTCGGTGCCGCCGACGGGTTCTGGTAGAGCGTGACGGCCTCTTCGGTCGCACGTACGGACATTCCCTCCGCGACGATCTTCTGGGCCAGGCGTTCCATCGCGGCGGCATCCGGAAGAGCCAGGAGTGCCCGGGCGTGTCCGGCAGAGATGACGCTGGCCGCGACGCGGCGCTGAACCAACGGCGGCAGCTTGAGCAGCCGGAGCGTATTCGATACCTGGGGGCGCGAACGTCCAATACGGTCGGCCAGTTGTTCATGGGTAGTGCCGAAGTCCTCCAGCAGCTGCTGGTATGCGGCGGCCTCTTCGAGGGGATTCAGCTGGCTCCGGTGCAGGTTTTCCAGCAGGGCGTCGCGGAGCAGGTCGTCATCCGTAGTATCCCGGACGATGGCGGGGATGGTTTCAAGGCCCGCGGCCTGTACTGCCCTCCAACGACGCTCACCCATGACGAGCTCGTAGGGTTCTCCACCTTCTTCAGTTGAAGTGCGGACAACAATTGGCTGGAGGACACCAATTTCTCGAACTGAGTGAACCAGCTCCGCCATGTCGTCCTCATCGAAGACAGAGCGCGGTTGCTTGCGGTTGGGGTGAATGTCGGTGACCAGGATTTCCGCGAAACGGACACCAGGTACCTCGACTAGTTCCACACCCTGATCCTCAGCCGACGGAAGTGAAGTTTCGACGGTCGATTTCTCGGCGGCAGGGGTAACTGCTGCGGCCGGTACCTCACCCTTGGCTGCAGGTGTCTTCCGCGCCGGGGCCTTCTTGGTCTCGGGGGCGGTCCCCGCATCCGCCACGTCAGAGGGACCAGCCGCAGCTGGCGCCGTGGTGTGCGTCTGCGGTGTGGCAGCGGTTTCCTTTTCGGAGGCTGCGGTGTTCTCCTCCGTAGCTGCTACCTCGGTAGAGGGTGTCCGCTTGCCGGCCTCAGGAAAGAACAGATCCACAGGCCGGGAGGGCGCTGAACCGTTGCCGGCAGCCGCAGCGGAACTTGGAATGAGTGCCCCAAGTCCACGGCCGAGGCCGCGTCGCTTATCGCTCATGGATAAATCCCTCCATTGGAAGAGCCGGGCATCACCGGGCTCTAGTTAGTGCAATTCTTGAAAAGATTCTAACGTTCCGCGATTTCGGCTGCGGCTTCCAGATAGGACAAAGCACCGCTGGATGAGGGATCGTAAGTCATCACGGTTTGCTGGTAGCTGGGTGCTTCAGAAATGCGGACCGAGCGGGGGACCACGGCGCCGAGGACCTGCTCCGGGAAGTGTTCGCGTACCTCGGCTGCCACCTGGGCAGCGAGGTTCGTTCGGCCGTCGTACATGGTCAGGAGGATGGTGGAGACAACCAGATCGGCATTCAGGTGCTTCTGGATCATCTCGATGTTCTTAAGCAGCTGGCTCAGTCCCTCAAGCGCGTAGTACTCGCACTGGATCGGAATGAGAACCTCGCTGGCTGCACAGAACGCGTTGACGGTCAGGAGCCCCAGGCTCGGCGGGCAGTCGATGAAGATGTAGTCCAGCCGCTCCTCACCGTTCTTCGCACGTTCCTTGGCATACACGTCAATGGCACGGCGAAGGCGCTGCTCACGGGCAACGAGGCTGACCAATTCAATCTCGGCGCCGGCCAGGTGGATGGTGGCAGGCGCGCAGATGAGCTTGGCGATGTCCGGGCAGGGCGCCACCACGTCCTGCAACGGGATGTCGTTGATGAGGACGTCATAGATGCTGTCAACGTCGGCGTGGTGTTCAATTCCGAGGGCAGTCGACGCGTTGCCCTGCGGATCGATATCTATGACGAGCACGTTCAGGCCCGCAGCAGCCAGGGCGGCGGCGATGTTGACCGTGGTGGTCGTTTTGCCCACTCCGCCCTTCTGGTTGGAAACGGTGAAGATACGGGTCTTCTCCGGCTTCGGAAGTTCGCGGCCCAGGAGACGTTCCCGGCGTTTGTTCTCATGGGCGAGCTCACGGGCAATGGGGCTGGAGTCATCGATGGAGTCCAGCACGTTCCCGGTGGCGGCAACCGATGTTTCACGTGAAACACGCGGCTTCCCAGTGGTCTTCGCAACCGATGCAGTGCGCTTTACGGAGTAATCATGAGCGACTGCAGGCGCACTGAAGGCCCGTGCGGACCCCAGGGACACAAACGGTGGGATCCGTTGTGTGGAGGCTTCGCTACTGGTCACTGTGACACACTCACTCTCGTTCGGCTTTTTCTGCCGGTTACTAGCCTAACCTCTTACCCTCGGAGTCCGGGGGCACCGGGCTGATGCTAGGAAATCTTTTGAGGCTTATTCACAACGATTCGGACAACGGTTGTGGGTTCTTCGAGGAGGTCCTCGCCCACCAGGACAACGGAGGTCTGGGTACCGCCAAGCTTCCGAATCACCTTGGCGGCTTTTTCGATTTCCTCGCCGGCGCTACGTCCCTTGATCGCCACTACTTCACCTTTACCCGCCAGCAGCGGGATGGTCAGACCGGCGAGGTTGGAGAGTGCGGACACAGCGCGGGCCGTGACTACGTCGGCGTCCACCATGCCGACGGCAAGCTCCGCCCGGGTGCGCATGATCGTAACGTTGTCGAGACCGAGATCGTCCACAACTTCCTGCAGCCAGATAACTCGGCGTTCGAGGGGTTCGATCAGGGTCAGTTCCAGATCCGGCCGGGCGATGGCCAGGCATAGGCCGGGCAGGCCGGCACCGCTCCCGACGTCGGCCACGTGGCTTCCCTCGGCAATCTGGCTCTCGATGACAGCACAGTTCAGCACGTGCCGGCTCCACAGCCGGGGCACCTCGCGGGGACCAATCAGACCCCGTTCCGTCCCGGACGTGGCCAGGTGCTCCACATAGCGCTTGGCCAGGTCCAGCCGGTCCCCAAAGATCTTCTCGGCTGCCTGCAGTTCGGCCGCGGTAATTTCAACCATTAAGCTATCCGGCGGCTTCAGTCTGCGGAAACGACGATGTGGCGGTCAGCGCCTTCGCCCTCGGACTCGCTGATGAGCCCGAGGTCAGCAACGGCGTCGTGCACGATCTTCCGCTCGTAGGCGCTCATCGGCGCCAGAGCCACGGTCGCGCCGGACTCCTTGACGGAAGCGACGGCGTCTTCCGCGATCTTCTGCAGATCCCCGGCACGCTCCGAGCGGTAGCCGTTGATGTCCAGCACCAGCCGGGAACGGTTTTCCGTCGCGGACAGCACCGCGAGCCGGGTCAGTTCCTGCAGGGCTTCGAGGACTTCGCCGTCCTTGCCTACGAGGCTCTCCAGGCCGGCTGCTTCTTCCTCAGCGACGATCGAGATGTAGGTGCGGCCGTTGCGTACTTCAATGTCGATGTCGCCGTCGATGTCGGCTATGTCCAGCAGTTCCTCGAGGTAGTCCGCTGCGACGTCGCCTTCCTCTTCCAGGCGGCTGGCGGAGGTGCCCTTGTCCTCGGAGCCCTCAGATTCTTCGGCGCCAGCGTCTGAGTCAACGTCCTGTTCGGCATCCTGAACTGGGCTCAAGGCGTTGTCCTGCTCGTCAATCGCTTCAGCGGAAATAGCGTGTTCGGTGCTTTCGGCAGACATTACTTCCTCTTCCTGTTCTTACGTTGTGGCTGGACACGCTGGCTCTTGGCTACCAGGGCCGCAGCGGCCGCAGCTTCAGCGGCCTCGGCTTCGGCTTTCTTGGCGCCCGTCAGGGGCAGGGCCGGCAGGCCCTTGGCAGCCCGTCGCTCGGCAAGGGCCTTGGCTGCGGGGGAACCCGGCGTCGGCATGCGGCGGATCACGAAGAACTGCTGCGCCATGGTCCAGAGGTTGGTGGTGGTCCAGTAGATCAGGACACCGATGGGGAAGTTGATGCCACCCACGCCAAAGACGATCGGCAGGACGTAGAGCATCATCTTCTGCTGCTTCATGAACGGGCTGGCCATGGCCTCTTCGGACATGTTCTTGGCCATGATCTGCTTCTGCGTAATGAACTGGGAGGCCGTCATGGCCAGGATCATCACGATCGAGAGAATCCACACCGCGACCACGTTGCCGCCCTCGGGCGTGCCGTGAAGCAGGGTGGCAGAAAGCGGGGCACCGAAGATGCTGGACTCGTCGAACTGCACCACTTGCTCGTGGCTCATTGCTCCGATGCCCTTACCGCTGTTCGCCGCCGTCGTAATGCCTGACAGCACGGTGAAGAGGGCAAAGAAGAACGGCATCTGAATCAGCATGGGAAGGCAGGCCGAGAACGGATTGGTGCCGTGCTTCTTGTACATGGCCATCTGTTCCTGGGCCATGGCCTGGCGGGACAGCTGGTCGGTCTTGCCCTTGTACTTGTCCTGTAGCTTCTTCAGGTCCGGCTGCAGCAACTGCATGCCGCGCTGGGCTTTGATCTGCTTGACGAACACGGGAATCAGGGCGGCGCGGATCACCAGCACCAGCCCGATGATGGACAGGGTCCACGTCCAGCCGTTGGCGGCGGGCATGCCGATGGCGCTCAGGCCATCGTGGAAGACCACCATGATGGCGGACACAAGCCACTTGAACGGAAACATGATTGTTTCAAAGAAATCCATACGATATCCCTATTCGTTAGGCCGCAGAGCGGCCTTCTCCATCAGTCTGAGCAGCCAGGTACTTGTCCGGATTGTTCAGCACAACAATTGTGGGGGTTCGGTCTGCGGGCCACTCGCATTTACCGGCGGGGACATGGTCCACACCGCCGGCATTCCAGGGATGGCAGCGCACCAGACGCTTGGCCGCGAGCCAGCTTCCCTTGACCGCGCCATGGACCGTGATCGCCTCAAGGGCATAGGCCGAGCAGCTGGGGAAGAAGCGGCAAACCTGGCCGTACAGCGGTGAGATCACCTTGCGGTACGCCAGGAGCAACAGGATGAGGATATTGCGGGGCAAGTTCCAGACTGCCCGGCCCAACCATTCTGCTGCGGATTTTGTAGGAGGGACGACGGCGGCAGTTAAGTTACGCACGCGGGGTCCCTTCCTGTGTTGTCTCGTTAGAAACCGAAGAAGCAGCCTTCGGAAGGCGGCTGCCCAGCCGTTTCATGTTGCTTTCCAAGGCGGCGTCATAGTCTGATCGCAACTGGTCGAAGCTGGCACCCGCCGCGGCGGGCAGGGCCCGCACCACGATCGTGAACCCGCTGCCGTACTGCTGCAATGACAAGGCACCGACTTCTCTCAGTCTCCTCTTAACGAGGTTCCTGACAACAGCGTTCCCAACACTCTTGGAAACGATGAATCCGATCCGGCTTGGTTCATCGGCAGCGAGGGCTGCCGTATATAACACTACGTTCCGGCGTCCATTGCGGACACCGGAACGTACAGTTGTTGAAAAATCGGTTGATGTCCTCAGACGGTTGCGGGTGGCCAGCACCTTTAAACTCGCACAGGGATGTGGACCGACGAGTCAGTTATTTAGGCCGACAGCTCGGTGCGACCCTTGCCACGACGGGCTGCCAGGATGGCACGGCCGGCACGGGTACGCATACGAAGGCGGAAGCCGTGCTTCTTGGCTCGACGGCGGTTATTCGGCTGAAAAGTCCGCTTGCTCACGTTAGTTACTCCAGTGGGATCAAAGGTGCGCCCACCCGATCAAGGGGAAGAACTGGTCGACGCTAAGTTTTGTATGTGCCGCTTCCCTCGACTCGCAAGACGCTGGGCGTCGGGAGAGATTCAAATGAGGCGAAAAGCGTACACATGGGACTTCACAACGTTAGGGCTTGCCGCCCTCCCGAGTCAAACCGGGGGTCGCGCAACGGGCTTTCCACAGTTGTGGCTAACTCCCGCTCCAGCCTGTGGATGAAGTGGGTCACGCACCCCGATTTAGAACTACAACGGTGTGATTATCCACAGGACACAACCCAGCTATCTTCTGGCGTTTTCATCCCCTAGAGTGTCTCAGTAGCCGATTATCCACGGGCTGTGCATAACCCTGTGGATTAAGCCGGGGCCAGCGCACTGGTTCGGGACTTGTGGCTGCAGGTAATGCAGGCAAGCAAGTTTGAGGAACTGATTGATGACAGTAGACGAAGCCAACCAAGCCAACACTGTCGGAAGTTCCTGGCGCCGGGTCGTGAGCCTGCTGGAGAACGATCACCGTGTTTCACCCCGGCAGCGTGGCTTCGTCATCCTCGCCCAGGCCCAGGGCCTGATCGGATCCACCCTGCTGGTGGCCGTACCGAATGAGCTCACCCGCGAGGTACTCCAGACGCAGGTGAAGGAAGCCCTCGACGACGCCCTCCGGAGCGTGTTCTCCGACGAAATCCGTTGCGCGATCGACGTCGATACCGATCTGGTGCCGCTCCACACGGAACCGGAAGCCGCCGTCGAGCTGTCCCTGGCGGCCGATCCGTCAGTGGAACTGAAGCCGCAGCCGATGCTGCCAAGCACCTCCCACGAATTCGGCCGGCTCAATCCGAAGTATGTCTTCGACACCTTCGTGATCGGTTCCTCCAACCGCTTCGCCCATGCCGCGGCTGTCGCCGTGGCCGAAGCGCCGGCCAAGGCCTACAACCCGCTGTTCATCTACGGTGACTCCGGACTCGGCAAGACCCACCTGCTCCACGCGATCGGCCACTATGCCCGACGGCTCTACAGCGGGATCCGGGTCCGGTATGTGAACTCCGAAGAATTCACCAACGACTTCATCAACTCCATCCGTGACGATGAAGGCACCAGCTTCAAGACGACCTACCGCAACGTGGACGTCCTGCTGATCGATGACATCCAGTTCCTCGCCGGCAAGGACCGGACCTTGGAGGAGTTCTTCCACACCTTCAACGCGCTGCACAACAACAACAAGCAGGTGGTCATCACCTCCGACCAGCCGCCCAAGCTGCTCGCCGGTTTCGAGGACCGGATGAAGTCACGGTTCGAGTGGGGCCTGCTGACCGACATCCAGCCGCCGGAACTCGAGACCCGGATCGCGATCCTCCGGAAGAAGGCCCTGAGCGAGGGCCTGTCCGCCCCGGACGACGCCCTGGAGTACATCGCTTCGAAGATCTCCAGCAACATCCGCGAACTCGAGGGCGCGCTGATCCGCGTCACGGCCTTCGCCAGCCTCAACCGCCAGCCGGTCGACGTGGCCCTGGCCGAGATGGTCCTAAAGGACCTCATCACCGATGACGGGGCCCAGGAGATCACCTCCGCGCAGATCCTCACGCAGACCGCGGACTACTTCAAGCTCAGCATGGAAGAACTCTGCAGCAAATCCCGGACCAGGACACTGGTGACCGCCCGGCAGATCGCGATGTACCTGTGCCGGGAACTGACGGACATGTCCCTCCCCAAGATCGGGCAGGAGCTCGGCGGCCGCGACCACACCACGGTCATCCACGCGGACCGCAAGATCCGTGAGCTCATGGCCGAGCGCCGAGTGATCTACAACCAGGTGACCGAGCTGACCAACCGGATCAAGCAGCAGCAGCGTAATTCCTGAGCTGATTCCTGACCTGCCCGGACGCGCACTCTGACCTTATTAACAGGTGCCTGTGGACAAGCCTGTGGATAGTTAAGGGGACAACTGCGGTTAATGGGCTTAAAACCCTTAAGGCGCCTGTGGATCAGCGGAACGGGCAAAAATGTTATCCCCATCCACACCCTGTTTAAAACCTGCTCCGCCCACAGTCCATGAACAGGGCTTAACCGCGGAATCGCGCCGCCAAACAGGGTTATCCACAGTATCCACAGCAGTTATTAACACTACTAATCCCTAGAAAATGAAATTCCCTCAAATAACAACTTCCGTCCGCACCCCGCACACAGCCCAGGACCGTTCCGGACTCCGGCCGGAAACCGGCACCGGGCCGGCCAGGCCGAACCACACGGATGTAACCCGGGGATGGGAGAATCACACTTCTTGCGGCTAAGCTGTCTGCAGTGTGTCCGTCCTGGACATCTTTTGTGATTCCTTGCCGGGCCCCGGGCCCGACCACCAGCGATGACAGCAGCAATGAAAGGCGGCACCCTTCCGTGAAGTTCAGAGTCGAGCGGGACGTCCTGGCAGAAGCCGTGACCTGGGCCGCCCGGTCGTTGTCTCCGCGGCCGCCAGTACCCGTACTTTCCGGCCTGCTCCTCAAAGCTGAAGCCGGTACCGTCAGCCTCTCGAGCTTCGATTACGAGACTTCAGCCAGGCTCGAAATCGCCGCTGACATCACCACCGAAGGCACGATCCTGGTCTCCGGACGCCTGCTTGCCGACATCTGCCGCAGTCTGCCCTCAGCACCGGTCGAGATCCAGACCGACGGAAATAAAGTCACCCTCAGCTGCCGCCGAAGCTGCTTCCACCTGGCCACCATGCCGGAAGCCGAATACCCGCCCCTGCCGGCATTGCCCCCCATCAGCGGCACCGTCCCGGGCGACTCGTTCGCCCAGGCTGTCTCCCAGGTGATCATCGCGGCGAGCAAGGACGATACCCTCCCCATCCTCACCGGCGTGCGGATGGAGATCGAGGACGATCTCATCACCCTGCTGGCCACCGACCGCTACCGGCTGGCCATGCGGGAGGTCCCGTGGAAGCCGGTCACCCCGGGCATCTCCACCAGCGCACTGGTCAAGGCCAAGACGCTTAACGAAGTAGCGAAGACCCTTGGCGGCAGCGGCGACATCAACCTTGCCCTCGCCGAAGATGACAGCAGGCTCATCGGGTTCGAAAGCGGCGGCCGCACCACGACGTCGCTCCTGGTCGACGGGGATTACCCCAAGATCCGCTCACTCTTCCCGGAGTCCACCCCGATCCACGCGACCGTGCAGACCTCCGAACTCGTCGAAGCCGTGCGGCGCGTCTCCCTCGTGGCGGAACGCAACACCCCGGTCCGGCTCGCCTTCACCCAAGGCCAGCTGCACCTCGACGCCGGAACCGGCGAAGACGCGCAGGCCTCGGAAGAACTCGAAGCCCAGCTCACCGGTGACGACATCACCGTGGCCTTCAACCCCCACTACCTGATCGAGGGCCTGAGCGTCATCGAAACCAAGTTCGTGCGCTTCTCCTTCACCAGCGCGCCCAAGCCGGCCATGATCACGGCCCAGAAAGAGGCCGACGGCGAGGACCAGGGCGACTACCGCTACCTGGTCATGCCGGTCCGGCTGCCCAACTAGCTGGCAGCTGGTTCCGCCGTGATCCTCTGGAACGGCTAGACCCTCTGGCTGACGCCACCACCCGAAACACCCCAGCGCAGAAAAGAGATCATCTAAGTGCACATCGGACTGATCGGCCTTGGAAAAATGGGTTTCAACATGCGCGAACGGCTGCGCAAGGGTGGAATCGACGTCACCGGTTTTGACCGCAACCCGGACGTCACCGACGTCGCCAGCGTGGATGAACTGATCGCCGCCGTGCCGGCCCCGCGCCTGATCTGGGTGATGGTTCCCTCCGGCGAGATCACCGATGCCGTGATCACCGAACTCGGCAGCAAGCTCGATGCCGGCGACCTGGTGATCGACGGCGGCAATTCCCGCTTCACCGAGGACCAGAAACACGGTGCGGCACTGGCGGAAAAGGACATCCGCTTCGCCGACTGCGGTGTTTCCGGCGGCGTCTGGGGCCTGCAGAACGGCTACGGCCTGATGGCCGGCGGGGACGCCGCCGATATCGAACGGGCGATGCCCGTCTTCGACGCACTCCGTCCCGAGGGCGACCGCGCCGACAGCTTCGTGCACGTCGGCGGGGTCGGTGCCGGGCACTACGCCAAAATGGTCCACAACGGCATCGAATACGGGCTCATGCAGGCCTATGCCGAAGGGTACGAACTCCTTGCCGCCAAGGACATCGTCACCGACCTGCCCGGCACGTTCCGCGCCTGGCAGAAGGGAACCGTGGTCCGGTCCTGGCTGCTGGACCTCATGGTCAAGGCCCTCGATGAGGACCCCGGCCTGGAATCGATCGACGACTACGTCGAGGACTCCGGCGAGGGCCGCTGGACGGTGGAAGAAGCAATCGCCAACGCCGTGCCGGCCCCGGCCATCACGGCGGCACTTTTTGCCCGGTTCTCGTCCCGGGAGGACAACTCCCCGGCAATGAAGATGGTTTCCGCGCTGCGTCACCAGTTCGGCGGTCATGCGACCCGTCCGGCCAAGTAGTCCTGCCCTGAAATCCTGAACCCCGCGTGTACCTAGAACAACTTTCGCTCACAGATTTCCGCAGTTACGCCCAGGTGGAGTTGAGCCTGGAGACCGGCGTTACGGTGCTGGTCGGCTCAAACGGCATTGGCAAAACCAACCTGATGGAAGCCATTGGCTACCTGGCCACGCTCAGTTCTCACCGGGTCAGTTCCGACGCCCCGCTGCTGCGGTTCGGCACCGAACGGGCCATGATCCGCGCGAAGCTGGTCCGCGGTGAGCAGTCCACCGTGCTGGAACTGGAAATCAACAGCTCCCGCGCCAACCGCGCCCGGATCAACCGCAGCAATCCGGTGCGGGCGAGGGACATCCTGGGTATCTGCCAGACGGTCCTGTTCGCCCCGGAGGACCTGGCCCTGGTCAAGGGCGATCCGTCCAGCCGGCGACGATTCCTGGATGAGCTCCTGGTCAGCCTCATCCCGCGGCACTCGGCCACCCGCAGTGACTACGACCGGGTACTGAAGCAGCGCAACGCGCTGCTGAAATCCGCCCGCGCCGGGAAATTCAGTTCGGGGCATGAGGCCACCCTGGATGTCTGGGACCAGCACATGGCCCGGGCGGGAGCCGAGCTGTTGCATGCACGGCTCGAACTGGTGGAACGCCTCCGGCCCCACCTCAGGAACGCTTACGCCCAACTCACCGACGGGTCCAAGGAAGCGGGTGCCGTCTACCGCTCAACGCTGCAGGGTGCCGTGGAGGACGACGGCGCGGTATCGGCCGCTGCTGCCGGAGCCGCCGAGGACCTGCGGCCGCTTTCCGTCGACCAACTCACCGAACGCTACGTCCAGGCCTTCGCATCGTCGCGGCGCAAGGAGCTGGAACGTGGGATCTCCCTCGTCGGCCCGCACCGTGACGAGCTCGAACTGGTCCTGGGGGAGGCCCCCGCGAAGGGCTATGCCTCGCATGGCGAAACCTGGTCCATGTGCCTGTCCCTGCGGCTGGCCTCGTACTACGTGATGCTCGACGACGCGCGCACCGGCGGATCCGCTCCCATCCTGATCCTGGACGACGTTTTCGCCGAGCTGGACGTCCAGCGGCGGCGTAAACTGGCGGCAATAGTATCCGGCGCCGAGCAGGTGCTCGTGACTGCCGCCGTCGAGGACGATATCCCATCGGAACTGGCCGGGCGGCGGGTGAAGGTAGTCCCGGGAGGAATCGATGAGCGGGAAGATCGATGAATAAGGATACCGACGGCGGCCTGCAACCGGGCCGCGATCCCGACGATATCGACGCCGCCCAGTCGGCCCTGAACAGGATGCGCGAAGCGGCCGCGTCCCGCGGCGAAATCCGGCGCAAGGCTCCTCCGCGCCCCGGCAGCACCCCGCAGAAGACCGGCCGCAGTTCCGGCGGCACCCGCGGCTTCGGACAATTCCACGGCACCGGCCGGGACCCGATGGGGCTCGGCAAGGTGGTTGGCCGTCTCGTCGCGGAGCGCGGCTGGAGCTCACCGGTCGCCGTTGGCTCGGTGATGGCCGAGTGGGCAACACTCGTGGGGCCGGAGATTTCCGCCCATTGCACCCCGGAAAGCTTCACCGACACGACCCTCCACGTCCGCTGTGATTCCACCGCCTGGGCAACCCAACTGCGCCTGCTCAGCATGAGCCTGCTGGAGAAATTCCGCACCGAACTCGGCGACGGCGTCGTGACCAAGATCCAGGTCCTCGGACCTGCAGCGCCGAGCTGGCGCAAGGGAAGCCGGACCGTCAACGGGCGCGGCCCGCGGGATACCTATGGATGAGTCCGGATTTTCGTGGTTCCCGCCGCACCCGATCTGAAGCACTCCTTGCAAAACTATTGAAAAATCCGCAAATGGCGTGTAGGGCGCTCAGACGCGGCGGAGTCGTATAGGCACCCGCATCCGGTGGTCCTGGAGCCTTGCAGGTATGGCCTGTGGCCTCCCAGCGGTACTTTCCTCCCCGTTTGGCCCCCGGGAATGCGGGTTTCGCCCCTATAACACGGTAGAATCGGGGGTAGATAACTGGGCGCCGGTGAAACGTTGACTGAGTCCGTTTCCGACGCAATATCCGCGTGCGGTAGACGGATCCTCGAGCCAGCAGCACAACCGGTGTCTTCAGCGACGTGCCCGTTGGCAGTAGCTCTTTCCTTTCGGGAGGGGGCAACGGCTGGCCTTTAACGAAAAAAGAGGAGTCGAAAGCGCCTGTGGCTAACGACAATGCAGAGATCCCGGCAGTGGAACCAGTAGTGGCGGGAACGGCGGATACCCCGCCGGAAGCCGCAACTCCCCACGGCTACGGCGCCAGCGACATCACGGTGCTCGAAGGCCTGGAAGCTGTCCGGAAGCGTCCCGGCATGTACATCGGCTCCACCGGGCCGCGCGGTTTGCACCACCTGGTCTATGAAGTCGTGGACAACTCAGTGGACGAGGCCCTGGCCGGGTACTGCACTCACATCGAAATCGTGCTTCAGGCCGACGGCGGGGTCAAAGTGGTCGATAACGGCCGCGGCATTCCGGTTGACATGCACCCGACCGAGCACAAGCCCACCGTGGAGGTCGTTATGACCATCCTGCACGCGGGCGGCAAGTTCGGCGGCGGCGGCTACGCGGTGTCCGGCGGCCTGCACGGCGTTGGCATCTCCGTGGTCAACGCGCTCTCGAGCCGCGTCGACACCGAGGTCCGCCGGCAGGGCCACGTCTGGCGGATGTCCTTCGCTGACGGCGGCAAGCCGCAGGGCGGGCTGGTTCAGGGTGAAGAGACATCTGACACCGGCACCACCCAGACGTTCTACCCGGATGCCGGCATCTTCGAATCCACGGATTTCGATTTCGAAACACTGCGCGCCCGCTTCCAGCAGATGGCCTTCCTGAATAAGGGGCTGCGGATTACGCTCACCGACGAGAGGCGCGCCGCGGAGGAACCGTCCGAGGACGGGGATCTGGACCTCGACGCTATTCCGACCGAAGGTGAAGTACCGGCCGAGTTCCACACCGTCGTGTACCAGTACGACGACGGGTTGCTGGACTACGTCAAACACCTCAACTCCGGCAAGAAGGTCGATGTGGTCCACGAGGACGTCATCGCGTTCGAAACCGAGGACAAGGAACGGCACATCGCCCTGGAAATGGCGATGCAGTGGACCAACGCGTATTCCGAGAGCGTCCACACCTATGCCAATACCATCAACACCCACGAGGGCGGCACGCACGAAGAGGGCTTCCGCGCCGCGATGACTTCGCTGATCAACCGCTATGCGCGGGAGAAGAGCATCATCAAGGAAAAGGATGACAACCTCACCGGTGATGACATCCGCGAAGGCCTCACGGCGGTGATCTCGGTCAAACTGGCCGAGCCGCAGTTCGAGGGCCAGACCAAGACCAAACTCGGCAACTCCGAGGTGAAGGGCTTCGTCCAGCGTGTGGTCACGGACGGACTGGGCGACTGGCTCGAACGCAACCCGGGCCCGGCCCGCGATGTCATCCGCAAGGCCATCTCGGCAGCCCAGGCACGTATGGCAGCGCGCAAGGCCCGCGACAACGCGCGCCGCAAGAGCCCGTTGGAATCGTTTGGTATGCCCGGCAAACTCTCCGACTGCTCTTCGAAGAACCCGGAGAAATGCGAGGTCTACATCGTGGAGGGCGACTCCGCTGGCGGTTCCGCCAAGCGCGGCCGCAACCCGGAAACCCAGGCCATCCTGCCGCTGCGCGGCAAGATCCTGAACGTGGAGCGGGCCCGGCTGGACAAGGCCCTGGGCAACGCCGAGGTCCAGTCCATGATTACCGCTTTCGGCACGGGGATCGGCGAGGACTTCGACCTGAGCAAACTGCGCTACCACAAGATCGTCCTCATGGCCGATGCGGACGTCGACGGCCAGCACATCACCACCCTGCTGATGACCCTGCTGTTCCGCTACATGCGCCCGCTGATCGAGAACGGCTATGTATACCTCGCGCAGCCCCCGCTGTACCGGATCAAGTGGTCCAACGCCCCGCACGACTACGTCTACAGCGACCGGGAACGCGATGCACGGCTGCTGTCCGGCCAGGCCGCAGGCCGCCGGATCCCCAAGGACAACGGCATCCAGCGGTACAAGGGACTCGGTGAGATGGACTACACCGAACTGTGGGACACCACCATGGATCCGGATCACCGCACCCTGCTGCAAGTCACCATGGACGACGCCCTGGCCGCGGACCAGACTTTCTCCACACTCATGGGCGAAGACGTCGAATCGCGCCGAAACTTCATTCAGCAGAACGCCAAGGACGTTCGGTTCCTCGATATCTAGCGGCCACCAAAGCCCTTCATATTCCCGGACTGATATATACCTGAAACGGAAAATATAGACTATGAGTGACGAAACACCAGAAGTTCCGGCCGGCCCGGCCGATGCCGACGCCGTTATCGAGGGCACTGTCCTGGACACCGACGTGCTGACCGACCGCGTCGAACAGGTCGACCTGCAAACGGAAATGCAGCGTTCCTACCTCGACTACGCGATGGCCGTAATTGTGGGCCGGGCCCTTCCGGACGTCCGCGACGGCCTAAAGCCGGTGCACCGCCGGGTGCTCTACGCGATGTTCGACGGCGGCTACCGCCCGGAGCGGTCCTTCAACAAGTGCGCCCGTGTGGTCGGCGAAGTCATGGGCCAGTACCACCCGCACGGTGACACGGCCATCTACGATGCGCTGGTCCGCCTGATCCAGGACTGGACCATGCGCTACCCGCTGGCGCTGGGTCAGGGCAACTTCGGTTCTCCCGGCAACGACGGTGCTGCTGCACCGCGGTACACCGAAACGAAGATGGCCCCGCTGGCCATGGAAATGGTCCGCGACATCGACGAGGAAACCGTTGACTTCCAGGACAACTACGACGGCAAGAACCAGGAACCCACCATCCTGCCGGCGCGTTTCCCCAACCTCCTGGTCAACGGCTCCTCGGGCATCGCCGTCGGCATGGCCACCAACATTCCGCCGCACAACCTCCGCGAGGTCGCCGACGGCGTGCAGTGGTACCTGTCCAACCCGACCGCAAGCCGCGAAGAACTGCTCGAAGAGCTGATCGTCCGCATCAAGGGACCCGACTTCCCGACCGGCGCCACCATCCTGGGACACAAGGGGATCGAGGACGCGTACCGCACGGGCCGCGGCTCGATCACCATGCGTGCCGTCGTCAACGTGGAGGAACTCCAGGGCCGCACCTGCCTGGTGGTCACGGAGCTGCCTTACCAGGCCAACCCGGACAACCTGGCGATCAAGATTGCGGAACTCGTCAAGGACGGCAAGATTTCCGGCATCGCGGACCTCCGCGATGAAACCTCGGGACGCACCGGCCAGCGCTTGGTCATCGTGCTCAAGCGCGACGCCGTCGCCAAGGTCGTGCTGAACAACCTCTACAAGCACACCCAGCTGCAGGACAACTTCGCAGCGAACATGCTGGCGATCGTCGACGGCGTGCCCCGCACGCTGAGCCTGGATGCGTTCATCCGCCACTGGGTCACCCACCAGATGGATGTCATTGCACGCCGCACCCGCTACCGCCTCCGCAAGGCCGAGGAAGAAGCGCACATCCTGCGCGCCCTCCTCAAGGCGCTCGACGCGCTCGACGAAGTCATCGCGCTGATCCGGGCCTCAAACACCACCGAAGCGGCCCGCGACGGCCTCATGCAGCTCCTCGACATCGATGAACTCCAGGCCCGCGCCATCCTCGACATGCAGCTGCGCCGGCTCGCGGCACTGGAACGCCAGAAGATCCAGGACCGCCACTCCGAACTCGAAGCCCTGATCGCCGAGTACAACTCGATCCTGGCCTCCGAGGAACGCCAGCGCGCGATCATCAGCACCGAACTGGGCGAAATCGTGGCCAAACACGGGGATGACCGCCGCACCAAGGTGCTGCTGGGCTTCGACGGCGACATGTCGATGGAGGACCTGATCCCCGAAGAGGAAATGGTCGTCACGATCACCCGCGGCGGCTACGTCAAGCGAACCCGCAGCGACAACTACCGCTCGCAGCAGCGCGGCGGCAAGGGCATCAAGGGCGCGCAGCTGCGCGGCGACGACGTCGTCGAGCACTTCTTCGTCACCACCACCCACCACTGGCTGCTCTTCTTCACGAACCTTGGCCGGGTGTACCGGGCGAAGGCGTACGAACTCGTGGAAGCCGGACGCGACGCCAAGGGCCAGCACGTGGCGAACCTGCTCGCATTCCAGCCGGACGAACACATCGCCCAGGTGCTGGATCTGCGGGACTACCAGCAGTCGCCGTACCTGGTCCTGGCCACCAAACGCGGTCTGGTGAAGAAGACCCGCCTCGAGGACTACGACACCAACCGCTCCGCAGGCGTCATCGCGATCAACCTCCGCGACGGCGACGAGCTGGTCTCCGCACAGCTGGTCTCGGAGACGGATGACCTGATGCTCGTCTCCCGCATGGGCCAGTCGATCCGCTTCACCGCAACCGATGAGGCCCTGCGCCCGATGGGCCGGGCAACCTCCGGTGTCACCGGAATGAAGTTCCGCGAGGACGACGAACTGCTGGCCGCCGACGTGGTCACGGACGGTTCCTTCGTGTTCGTCGTCACCGAGGGCGGCTACGCCAAACGCACCGCGGTGGAGGAATACCGCCTCCAGGGCCGCGGCGGCCTCGGCATCAAGGTCGGCAAATACCAGGAGGAGCGCGGCCACCTCGTGGGCGCCCTGATCGTCCAAGCGGAAGACGAGGTCCTGGTGGTCATGGAAGGCGGCAAGGTGGTCCGTTCCTCCGTGGCCGGAGTGCCGGCCAAGGGACGCGACACCATGGGTGTTATCTTCGCCAAGCCGGACAAGAACGACCGCATCATCGAGGTGGCGCGCAACAGCGAACGAGGCCTCGAAACCGACGAACCACTCGACGACGATGCTGCCGAAAGTCAGGCATCGGCGGCGGATGACGTAACGTTGGCTGAAAATAACGGATCACATGATGGGTCCGCAGCGGAAGAATCAGCACCGGCCCCGGAGTCAGATGAGTCATCAGGCAATGCCGAGCTGGACGAAGACAATACCGGAGGTAACGAGTGAGTAATTCCGACTCATATCCCAAGCCGAACAGCGGCGTTCCCGGCGGAGTGCGGCAGCCTGCTGCCGCTCCGCGGGTAGGCGCGCCGTCCCGTCCCGAGCAGCGCCCGGGGGTGGCAGGCGGTCCCAATGGTTCCGCTCAGCGCCCGCAGGTGCCTGGCCAGCGTCCGGCCACGCAGGGACGCCCGGTCGCTCCCGGGCAGCGCCCGGCCACCCCCGGACAACGCCCGGACCAGAACCGTCCGGGCCAGAGCACCTCGGGGCTGATTAAGCCGGCCCCCAAGGCCAAGGTCCGCCGCGCCCGCCTGCTGGTGAGCAAAGTGGATCCCTGGTCCGTGCTGAAGATGGCCTTCCTGCTCTCGGTAGCGCTGGGCATCGTGACAGTTGTGGCCGCGATTGTGCTCTGGACGGTGCTGGATCTGACCGGAATCTTCGACCAGGTCGACGGTCTGCTCGGCACCCTGGCCGGTTCCGAGGGCGGTGGCTTCGAATTGAAGAAGGTCGCCTCGCTGGGACAGGTGGCATCCTTTGCCACGATCATCGCCGTCATCAACGTCGTCCTGCTGACGGCGCTCTCGATGCTCTCGGCCGTGCTCTACAACATCTCGGCCACCCTGGTGGGCGGCATCGGTGTCACCCTCACGGACGACTAAATCCCATAGTTTTCCCGGATTTTTCCCGGGGAAATGCCTCGATTTGAGATCGGGCCGGGATGTGCTGTAAAGTCGTATCTCGGCCCGATGAGGCATCGGGGCGTATAGCTCAGGCGGTTAGAGCGCTTCGCTGATAACGAAGAGGTCCCAGGTTCAAGTCCTGGTACGCCCACGGAATCTGTACGGATTCAAGTGGAGGTTCGGTGATATTTGTTTATCGCCGGATCGGAACGGGGTGAATGTGAAGAAGTTGCTCGTTGTTGCAGCTACGATCGCAGGCGTCCTGCTCTACAAGAAAGTGCAGGAATCCGAGGCCCGGAAAACTGTCTGGAGCGAATCAACCGATACGGTTGACTAGCCCGGACTCCCCGGAACGGGAGCTGGAAATCAGCTCCTCGGACTAGGGTATGATTGTCGGGTTGCTTCTTATGGGGGGCATGGCGCAATTGGTAGCGCACCTGCTTTGCAAGCAGGGGGTTCGGGGTTCGAGTCCCCGTGCCTCCACCATAGGAAAGGCCCCGGATCGCGGAAACGCGGTCCGGGGCCTTTTGCATGCCCAGCTGGTAGCCGGGGAATTACTCCTCATTCCTTGGGCTTCGCGTAGTCGCTCATGCCCTGCCAGTCGATGAAGACGTACGGTTCGTCGCCGACAACCCACGCGTCGTGCCCCGGCGGGATGATGCCGAAGTCACCCGGGCCGAACTCGTTCTCCTCGCCGTTGTCCATCAGGACCTTGAGGCGGCCCGAGATGGTGTACCCCTTGTGGGCAACCATGCAGCTCTCTGTCTGGGCGATCGGCTTGACGTGCAACGACCACTTCCAGCCCGGCAGGAACGTCACCCGTGCCACGGCATCGGCGTCCAGATTGACGATCTCCACCTGACCCATGCCGTCCTTGACGGGGCGGGTCTCCTCCGGATGGTCCAGGCTCTTGCGGATGGTTGAAGCCATAATGGTCTCCTTTGTGGATGATTGTGAGACCGGATTTAAGACTGGCACCACCGCCTGCCACGGTCAAGGATGCATCAGCAACAGGTGGCAGCAGCGAGCCCACACTACTGTTGGACCGTGAACTTCTTCCTCGCCGCCCTGGGCGTCCTCGGCGTGGCCTCGTCCGGGCCGCTCATTGCCGCCACCCTGGGTGCCACCTCCGTCAGCGCCCTGGCGATCGCCTTCTGGCGCAACGCCATCGGATCAGTCGTTATGGCCGGCCCGGTATTGGTCCGGAACCCCCGCCAGTTCGGCCGGGTTACCGGCCGCGAATTTCGCTGGTCCCTGGCGGCGGCCGTCGCCCTGGCGCTGCACTTCGCCTGCTTCATCACCTCACTGCAGTTAACCTCGGTCGCGGCAGCCACCGCCCTCGTTTGCCTGCAGTCCGGCTGGATCGCCGTCTTCCAGCTCTTCCGGGGGGTCAAACACCGCTGGCCGGTCCTGGTGGGCCTGGGGATCGCGTTTGGCGGTGTCGTCGCCATTACCGGGTTCGACATGGGTACCTCGCCGGAGGCGCTGCTGGGCGACCTGCTCGCGGTGGCGGGCGGCGCCCTGGCCGGTGTCTACACGCTGGCCGGCGGCAAAGCGCGGCAGACCATGGGGACGGGCGTCTACACCACCCTGTGCTACGGGATGTGCGCGGCCGTCGTGGCGGTGCTGGCATTGTTCTCGCAGCAGCCGCTGGCAGGTTTTGAGGCTGCCGGCTGGATTGGCATCCTGGCGATCACGGTGTGCGCCCAGCTGATCGGTCACACTGCCTTCAACCACCTGCTCGCCACCATGAGTCCGCTGCTGGTGTCCATGATCATCCTGCTGGAGATTCCGGGGGCCGCGCTGCTCGCCGCAGCGTTCCTGGCGGAGACCCTGCCGGCAGGAACCTACGCAGGCCTGGCGATGATCCTCGTGGGGCTCGCCGTCGTCGTCCTGGGGCAGCGCAGTTCACGCACCGGGTGGCGCACTGCAGCCGGACTGGCGGAGCTGGGTACGGATTGACGACGACGGCGGGCGGCGCCGTCAGCGCTGGGGATTACTGGCCGCCGCGGCGGGCGGGCTGGGCCGTGTTGACGGTGTGGATCGCGCGCAGCAGTTTGGCCGGGAAGTACACCGAGAAGAAGACCACCATGGGGGCCTTGAGCGCCATCTTCTTGACGTTGTGGGCCTTGTAGGTGCGGTCGAAACGCGTCACGTAGTAGCGGTAGTCCCGGGGCGAGTCCTCCAGCCGGCGTGCGGACATGCCGGAGACCATCTGCGGCCAGTACTGGATCCGGAGGTCGTGGTCGGCCAGGTGCAGGGACAGATCGATGTCCTCGTGCATCTCGTCCTTCTCATCCCGGCACGTCTCGGTCCGGATGATTTCCCAGGCGGAGCGTCGGAGGGCCATATTGGAGCCGAAGAGAAAGTGGTACTGGTGCTTGGCCAGCTTGAGCATCAGCTGGCGCATCTTGTCGTCGGCTTTGAGGCCGAAGCGCCGCATCGGCATATCGTAGTAGACCACCGGCCCGGTCGCAGCGTGGACGGACTTGTCCCGGAAGGCCTTCTGCACCTGTTCAACCCAGTCGGGTTCCAGGACGGAATCGGCATCGATCCGGCCCAGGATGTCCCCGGTGGCATGGTCGAGGCCGAAATTGCGGGTGGGGATCAGGCCCTGGTCCCGGTCCTGGCTGAGCAGGATGATGGGGCTCTCCGGGTATTCCAGTTGCATCTGCCGGACGATGTCGGCCGTGCGGTCCTTGGACATGTTGTCGACGACGATGATCTCGTGTGCCGGGACAGACTGGTACACGGCGGCAATGAGACACTGCCGGATGACGCTTTCCTCGTTGTAGGCCGGGATGACAATAGACACAGCCGGTGTGTGCACAGCATCGAGTAAGGCATCCTCAGAGGATTTTTCGGGTGACATCCCCCCAAATTTAGCACCAACGCGGTTTTTCGAGTCCGGCGCCGGGCGGTGCCCCGGCTACAAACTGGTAAACATCGGGTGCAAAAAGGGAGGGATCCCGCCACAATGGCGGAATCCCTCCCTTTAGCGGCTGCCCGCAGGCCGCCGGCGGTCTGCTTAGCTGCCGGTGGTCTTGTCCGTGCCGTTGTTGCGGCTCGCGGCGATGTTCCGGACAGCGGTCTTCGCATCGGTGGCAACCTTGGCGGAAGCGTCCTTGATGTCCTCAACAGCGTCCTCGGCCGCGTGCTTGGCCTTGTCCGCGGCTTCGTCGGCGGACTCGGCAGCGTCAGCCGACGCGTCAGCAGCGGTGTCGGCGGCGGCAACCGTGGCGGCGCCGGCCTGACCGGCAGCTTCCTTGGCGGAATCCTTGACGTCGTTGACGGTGGTGGCCGGAACGGGTGCCGGCGTGACCGGAGCCGGCGTCTTCCAGGGGTCCTCGACCGGCCTGGAAGCCCGCCAGGCGGCAACACCGGCGGCAACTGCCGCGGCGATGATACCGAAGATCAACAGCCCGCGGTGCTTGGGCTTCTGCTTCTTGACCAGCTCACCGCTGACGGCCTTGCTCGCCTTGTTCGCGGCGACCTTGACGTGGCTTCCCGCGGCCTTCGCCTGTTCCTGAACGGAGTGGATGATTCCCGCTTCGCCGAGCCGCTGGGCAACCGCATCCACATGCGCCGGAGCGCTCTGGAGCGTACGGTGCACGGCGTCGGACGCGTGGCCGATCTGATCCGAAAGCTTCGGCAGGTACTCCACGACCACGAGGTCGCGCGCGTTTGCGATCACCGGCGTCGCCTTGTCCAGTGCCTCGTGCAGGCGCGGGGTGGCGCTGTCAACGGCGTCGTTGATCCTTGGTGCGAGGTGGGCGAGCCCGTCCTGGAGACGCGGGGTCACCGTCGCCACGCCATCGGCGAGATTGTGGGCCGCCGACTTGAGCCCCTCCTGGATCTTGGGAGAAGCGGTATCCAGGCCCTGCTGCAGACGCGGAACGGCCCAGTTGACTGCGGCTTCAACCCGCGGCGTTGCCCAGTCCTTGGCGGTCTCTACTCCGGTGCTGACTGAATGCTCCAGCTCACGGGCAATACGGTCCGTTTTCTTCACAACTACCTCCCGATTAATGTGACGGTTCTGCAGTTAGCCTACGTGTCCCAGACCTCACGGGCTATTCTTCAAGCCGATTTTGGGCCGATTTCACCCAGCGCGGAACTGGCGGACCGGCCCGGTGTGTGATGGCCTCTCATGGAAGAATAGGGCCTATGACTGCCATCGCAACTGCAAAAGCAACCATCCACACGAGCATGGGCGACATTGTCGTCAACCTCTTCGGCAACCACGCCCCCAAGACCGTCGAGAACTTCGTCGGACTGGCAACGGGCGAGAAGGCCTGGACCCACCCGGAGTCCGGCGAGGACAAGACCGGGACGCCGCTCTATGACGGCACCATCTTCCACCGCATCATCAAGGACTTCATGATCCAGGCGGGCGATCCCCTGGGCCGTGGCGTGGGCGGACCGGGCTACAAGTTCGACGACGAAATCCACCCGGAGCTGACCTTCAACGAGCCCTACAAGCTGGCCATGGCGAACGCCGGCATCCAGATGGGCCGCGGCACCAACGGGTCGCAGTTCTTTATCACCACCATCCCCACCGGCTGGCTGCAGGGCAAGCACAGCATCTTCGGCGAGGTGGCGGACGATGATTCCAAGAAGGTTGTCGACGCCATCGAGGGTGTCCGCACCGGTGCGGGCGACCGTCCGGTCGAGGACGTCACCATCAACAGCATTGACGTAGAAAAGCTCTAAGCCCAGCGCATGAGCTACGGAATTCCGGCGGCAGAGCCGTCCGCGGAGATCCCGGTGTGCCCCCGGCACCCGGACAGGCCCGCCTATGTGCGCTGCCAGCGTTGCGGGCGCCCCGCGTGCCCCGACTGCCAGCGGGCGGCCGCCGTCGGATTCCAATGCGTTGACTGTGTCAACGAAACGAAACGCACCACACCGGACGTCAAGACCGTCTACGGCGGCGCCGTGACCTTGGGCAAGCCTGTGGTCACGCTTTCCCTCATCGGGCTGTGTGCCCTGGTCTTTGTGTTTCAGTGGCTGGTTCCCAACGATTGGATCTACCGGAACCTGGCCTTCGCCACCGTCTTCGCCAGCCCGGAGTCCGGGGTCTTCGAGCCTTGGCGGATGGTGACGTCCGCCTTCCTTCATTCGCAGGGTTTCATCCTCCACATCGTGCTCAATATGTACATGCTGTGGGTGTTTGGCCAGGCACTCGAACCGCTCCTGGGACGAATCAGATTCCTGGCGGTGTATTTGCTGTCCGCCTTTGGCGGTTCGGTCGGCTATCTGCTGCTGACACCGGGATACGTCGCGGGCCAGCAGCTGAGCGGAGTTGTCGGCGCTTCGGGCGCCATCTTCGGGCTCTTCGGAGCCATGCTGGTGGTCCAACGCCGCCGCGGCGGCGACACCAGGCAACTCTGGGTGCTGATCCTTATTAACGGCGCCATCGGCTTTGTGGTCCCCTCGATCGCCTGGCAGGCGCACCTGGGTGGGGCCGTCACCGGTGCCCTGTGTGCTGCCGTACTGGCGTACACACCCCGCGGCCCGCGCCAGGGCCTGCTGCAGGCCGCCGGTCTGGTGTTGGTCTTCGCCCTATTGGTCGCCGTCTCCGCCCTCCGGGTCGCCAGCGCCTGACCCCGCGGGCCCACCCCTGCCGTGCCGCACCTGACGGTCACGCCGGCCTGCCGCGCCGCACCTGACGGTCACGCCCCCTGCCGCGCCGCACCTGACGGTCCAGCCCCCTGCCGCGCCTCTCGCGCGGACCCTCGTCCTGGGGTTTCCCACAGCGTGGTCCCGTTTTCCACAGCGCAACACGCCCGCGCATGCTTTGTGCACTCTCACCAGCAGTCGGCGGGAACCGCAAGAAGACCCGCCCACCGGTCGAACCGGAAAGTTGTCCACAGGGTTTATCCACACTGTTGGTAACTTACACGTCTGTAGTTCAGGCGGTCGTCCCGGATCTGACGGCCACACCGGGCGATTCCTCGCCGGAGCCCTTTGCGATCTCCACAAATGTGGATAACTCCTGTGGGCAGCCCTGTGGTTAAGTGGACAACTTCCCCGGGAATCCACGCTGGTGCGCTGGGGGCGCCTGCGTGGTCGAACAAGCGATGCCGATGCCCAAGGCCGTCCCCGGGTCGGTTCCGGGATCAAATCTGATTTCAACAGGGTTATTCACAATGTTAATAACTTGTGGGTTGCAGTAATGTGGCCAGAATCAGCGCCAGCTGGGGCCGAACCCCTCGGAACCTGTCTCAAACCGCTCAGTTATCCCCAGGTGTGGATAAGTTGTGGGTACCGCAGTGTTGTTAAGTGGATAACTCGGCCGGGTGGCTGGAGGCGCTGAACAGGCGCGGCCGTCTCCGCGTGACGCTTCCCTCTTCCGGCAACGGGGAACATCCTCCGAAGTTATCCACAGGGAATCCACACTGTTAATAACTTACAACCCCGTAATTCTCCGCCGAGCCTTCTTTGGAGGGTCATTCTGAGCGCCATAACGCGCAGGAAAGGCCCGCTCAGGATCGAAACCCCTGCAAAGTTATCAACACTGTGGATAACTCAAAACCCGGAGTTGTGCACAGTAGGAGCCTCAGCGTGGCCAGATTCCGGAGGTTCCCCTGCGGTGGCTGTCCAGCAGATGGGTGTCAATCATCCCGATGGCTTCCATCAGTGCGTACATCGTGGTGGGTCCGACGAACGCGAAGCCCCGCTTCCGCAAGGCCTTGGACAGGGCGATCGACTCGGCCGAGGTCGTGGGGATTTCCTCAGGGGACCTCGGCTCGGGAGTGGACTCCGGCTGGAAGGCCCACACGAAGTCAACAAGCCCGCCATCCTGCCGCAGATCCAGGGTGGCCTGGGCGTTGGTGATGGCGGCCCGGATCTTCAGCCGGTTTCGTACGATGCCGGCGTCGAGGAGGAGGCGGTCAACATCGGCGTCGGTGAACGCGGCCACCGTCTCGGGATGGAAGTCGTGGAATGCAGCCCGAAATGCCGGCCGTTTCCGGAGAATCGTCGCCCAGGAGAGTCCTGCCTGGAAAGCCTCGAGGCTGATGCGCTCGTACAGGCCCTGCTCGTCGCGGACGGGAAGTCCCCACTCGGTGTCGTAGTACTCGCGCAGCATCGGATCCACGGCCGCCCACGGGGGCCGGGCCAGGCCGTCGTCGCCGATTACCGGTCCGGTTAGTGCCGGGGCCATCTGGACTCCTTCGCTTGCGTTGTTCTTCAGCTCCAGCATTATCTTCCCCTCGGAGGACACGGCGTTAACGCGAAAGACCGGCACACAGGGTGTACCGGTCTTCGTAACGTGCTGCGGCGTTCAGGAACGCCAGCGGGTGGTCATCAGGAAGCCAATGATGGCAATGCCGAAGCCGGCGATGATATTGCCGGATCCCCAAGCGGCGACGGGAAGTGTGCCTTCGCTGATGTAGAAGGTGATGATCCACAGCAGACCAATGATCATCAGGCCGAACATCACCGGCTTGAACCAGACCGGGTTGGGCTTATTGGCCTGCGCGGCGGAAGTCTGCGGCGTTTCGTGGGCAGTCCGTTTGCGGCGCTTTGACTCGGGCACGGGTCCTCCTAGGCGGCTGGACCAGGAGCGGGACCCTGGCTTGATATCCTGCAAGAAGGAATACCCCGGCGGTCAGCGCTCTTGGTCACGTTGAAGTTCTTATTCGGAGCCAATTCTAGCCGTAGTTCACACCACGGGGATGTCCGCCGCGAATGTCCGGAATGGCACGATTCACCCTGTTCTCTGTTTCAACGATTGGTTCAGCAAGGCACCCATGAGCACAACCAAGATTCTCGTCGTCGACAACTACGACAGCTTTGTGTACACCCTGGTGGGATACCTCCAGGAACTCGGCGCCGAGACCACGGTGGTCCGCAACGACGATGTCACCCTGGCCGAGGCAATCGACCTGGCGGAGGCACGCGACGGCGTCCTCATCTCCCCTGGCCCCGGGAACCCCGCGGGCGCCGGCGTCTGCATCGAGCTGATCAAGTGGTGCGGCAGCCACAACAAACCCATGCTTGGGGTCTGCCTGGGACACCAGGCCCTGGCCGAGGCCTACGGGGGAACCGTCACGCACGCGCCCGAGCTGATGCACGGCAAAACGTCCCTCGTGGAGCATCACGGCACCAGCGTGTTCGCCGGGCTGCCTTCGCCTTTCACCGCGACCCGCTACCACTCCCTCGCCGCCGTGCGTGAGAGCATCCCGGAGATCCTGGAGATCACCGCGGAGACGGGAAGCGGAGTGGTTATGGGGCTCCAGCACCGCAGTGCCCCCCTTTGCGGAGTGCAGTTCCACCCTGAGTCCGTGCTCACCGAAGGCGGCTACCAGATGCTCGGGAACTGGCTGGAGTCGCTCGGTATGGCCGGCGCTGCCCAGCGTGCCGCCTCGCTAAGCCCGCTTATCAAGCACTAAGCCCGCCCCGGAACGCTCAGTCGCCCTTGTCGCCCTTGGTGGACGTCGGGGTCGGGGTCGGCGTGGGTGTGGGTGTGGGGCTTGGTGGCGGGGGCGGAGCCTTGGCCACGGTGACGGTCACCGTCTTGCCCTGTTCCACCAGCGCCTCCGCAGGGTCGGACTGTCCGGTGACCTTACCCGGTTCGACCTGGGAGTTTTCGACTTCCGTGGCGGTCATGCCCAAGCCCAGCGCCTTCAGGGCGGCTTCAGCCTCGGCTTGAGGAAGCCCGACGAGCTGGGGAACCACCACCTTGCCGGTGGAAACGATAATTTCGACGATGCTGCCGGTGGGTACGTTCTGGCCCGGCGCCGGGTTGGTAGTGATCACGATGCCGGCCGGGACCGTGGGACTGTTGGCCATGGTGGTACCCGGCGCTCCGGCGAGACCGTTCTGGCGCAACATATCGCGCGCGGCAGCCTCCGTGCGTCCCGGCAGGTCGGCGGGGATGGTGATGACGCTGGGGCCCTCAGAGATGTTGAGCGTAATGTCGGAATTCGGGTCCAGCGAGCTCCCCGTGGCCGGGACGGTACCGATCGCGATGCCCTTGGCAACGGTTTCGTGCTGCATCCGGCTGAGCTGGGGTTTCAGCCCTACATTGTAGAGCTTCTGGAGGGCCTCGGTCTCGGTCAGTGATGTCACCGACGGCACCAGCACTTTAGCGATCGGGGGCGGCGGCTGGTTCATCATGTTGTATAGCCACAGGCCGCCTCCTGCCAGCACCAGGACGGTGACGAGCATCAGGGCGGTGATCCACGTCCGACGCCGGGACTTCTGACGCGGAGTGTGCTCGCGTTCGGGCGGCAGGACCAGCGGCAGGCTTCCGGTATCAGCGGCGCCGTAGACGACACCGTGGGCCATCAGGGCGTTCTCATCGTCAGCCGGGGTCTCCAGCACGGGCCGGAGCCGGCCGGTGGGGGTCTCATCGAGGAATTTCGCGCCGGTCACGGAGAAGGCCGCAGTCGGGGTGCCGTCCGGGGTCGGGACCGTGTTATTGGGGTCGGTGGGAGCTTCACTCGCGGCCGGCGCGGTGACGCCGACTCCGCTCCGCGCAGCCCGGAGGGCACGGCGGAACGCTGCGGCATCCTGGAAGCGGTCCGCGCGGTTCTTCTGCAGCGCCTTCATCAGCACGCTGTCCAGTGCTTCGGAGACGTCAGGATTCAGGCTGCTGGCCAGTTCGGGGATCTCTCGCACATGCTGGTAGGCCACCGAGACGGGGCTGTCCCCGATGAAGGGCGGCCGGCCCGCCAGCATCTCGTACAGCAGGCAGCCGGCGGAGTAGAGGTCACTGCGGGCATCGACGGTCTCACCGCGGGCCTGTTCCGGTGACAGATACTGGGCAGTGCCCACCACGGCCTGGGTTTGGGTCATGGTCGCTGCCGAGTCCGCCATGGCGCGGGCAATCCCGAAGTCCATCACCTTGACGCTGTTGGAGTCCGGGCAGAACATCACATTGGCGGGTTTGATGTCGCGGTGAACAATACCGGCCTTGTGGCTGTAATCCAGCGCCGCGAGCACCCCAAGGGTGAAGTCGATCGCTTGGTCGATGCTGACTTCCTTGGCCCGGATCAGGTCCCGGATCGTCTTGCCGGAGACAAACTCCATCACGATGTACGGCACCCGGACGGTGTCCTCGTGGTCGCCGGGGACGGCGTGGTCCCCGGTGTCGTAGATGGCCACGATCGAGGGATGGTTCAGCGCGGCGACGGCCTGCGCTTCGCGTTTGAACCTGGCCTGGAACTGGGGGTCCCGGGCCAGGTCCGGACGGAGCAGCTTAACTGCCACGGTGCGTCCCAGCCGGGTGTCGAGGCCGCGGAAGACGTCGGCCATGCCGCCGCGGCCGATCAGCTCACCCAGCTCATAGCGTCCGCTGAGGACGCGCTGCGTGTTCACGGGGCCGCGGTCCTCCCGGTGCGATGGGGTGCGGGGTGAAGTGGGCATGGTGGGCTACGTTCCCGTTGGGCTGGGGGTTGATTCCACGGCCGCGGCCTTGGCCAGGTGGTAGGTCACGAGCGAACCGGCGGGAACCTTGGCGCCGGAGGCGGGCTCGGAGCGGACGAAAGTCCCGGGGTCCTCGTCTTTGTTCGTCGGATTGACATCGACACCCTTGGCCCACCGCAGGCCCGCATTCAGGATGGCCTGCTGGACGGTGGCTTCGCTCGCCCCGGATTGCAGGGTCGGGACCGTCACGGTTTCGGGGGCTTCCGGTCCCTTGGAGTAGGACACGGTGATGGTCGTGTCAGGCTGGACCCGCCCGGCCGGGTCTATTTCCAGTACCGTCCCGGGGGCGGAGGCGTCGAAGACTTCCACTCCGGTGACACCAAGGCCCAGGCCAATCAGTTCGTTGCGAACTTCGTTGTATTGCCGGCCCAGGTAGCTTTCCGGAATCAGGTTGATTGCAGCCGGTGTCGACTGCGTGGGGGTGGCGGAGCTGCTGGTGGGGCTGGGGCTCGTGGACGTGGGCGAGGCGCTGGTGGTGGTCGGTGACGCGCTGGTCGTGGTGGCACTGCTGCTACTCGCAGGAGTCTGCGGGAACAGGATTCCGGCCTGGGTCAGCATGACGCCCACCAGTGCGAACAGCACGAGCAGGATCAGGGCAATCAGCGGCCAGGTCCAGGGGCTGCGGCCGCGGCGTTCCGGCTCATTGACCGGTTCGTCGTAGTCGTCGTCCTCCTGGACCCAATTGCGTTCCGCGGCGAGGGCGTCGGCACGCGACAGCGTGTTGCGTGCTCCGTACGAGCTGGCGGCGGCTCCGGCAGCGGTCCCTGCCGCGGCGCCCGCACCGGCGGCGCCGACCACCGGCAACGCCGAGGTGGCCGAGGTCGGACGGTCCGCAGCGCCGATGACACCGGTTGCTGCCGTGGGCATGTCCACCGGTGCCGTGATCGGCCCGGTTGCTGCCTCGAAGAGCAGCATGCCCGGGACGGCGGCGTGTGCCGCCGCGATGTCGCCGTTGCGGATGGCCTCGGCGGCCTCGGACAGCTTGAGGGCGTCGGCCGGGCGGTTCTTGGGGTCCTTGGCCAGCATGGACATCAGCAGGGCTCGGACCGGCTTCGGCAGGGTTTCCGGCAGCGGCGGCGGAGCGTCGTTGACCTGGGCCAGCGCGATCGCGATCTGGGATTCCCCGGAGAACGGACGATGCCCGGTAAGGCACTCGTATCCGATCACGCCGAGGGCGTAGATATCCGAGGCGCCGGTGGCCAGCTGGCCGGTTGCCTGCTCGGGTGCGAGGTACTGGGCGGTGCCCATCACCTGGCCGGTCTGGGTGAGGGGGACCTGGTCGGCCAGGCGGGCGATGCCGAAGTCCGTGACCTTGACGCGCCCGTCCGGGGTGATCAGCAGGTTGCCCGGCTTGATGTCGCGGTGGACCAGGCCCTGGGCGTGGGCCACGGAGAGGGCGCGGGCGGTCTGCGCGATCATGGACAGGGTGCGGTCCGGGGAGAGCACCTGTTCATGTTCGATGATGCTGCTCAGCGGCTGGCCCGGGACCAGCTCCATGACGAGGTAGGCGGAGCCCTCTTCCTCGCCGTAGTCAAAAACGTTGGCGATGCCCACGTGGTTCAGGAGCGCCGTGTGGCGGGCCTCGGCGCGGAACCGCTGGAGGAAGCCGGGGTCGCCGGTGTACTCCTCCTTGAGCACCTTGATGGCGACGATGCGGCCAAGGATCAGGTCTTTGGCTTTCCAGACTTCTCCCATGCCGCCGATCGCAATACGCGTGGTCAGCTGGAACCTGCCGCCGAGGGTGATTCCTGATGAAGGCCTCACTTATTCAACACCGCCTCAAAAATCTTCTTCGCGTTCGGACTGGTTAGCTTTGCGCCGGTGGTGATGTCTACGCCTTCCATGACGATAGTGACTGCCACCTGCGGGTCATTCGCCGGGGCAAACCCGGTAAACCATGAGTTGTTCAGGCCGTCGCCGAGTTCGGCGGTACCGGTCTTGCCGGCCACCCTCACGCCGGGCACTGCCGCCCCGCGGCCGATGCCCTCGCTGACTACGCTGACCATCCATTCGTTGATCTGCCGGGCAATCTCCGGTGTGGTGGAGGTCAGCAGGGCCTGAGGTTTCGGCTCGCTGATCGGCCGCAGGTCCGGGGAGCGGACGGCCTTGATCAGGTTCGGCTGCATCTGGACCCCGCCGTTGGCGATTGCGGCCGTCATCTGGTTGATCTGGAGCGGAGTGGCCCGAACGTCCCGCTGGCCGATCGACGACTGTGCCAGGCTCGCGTCGTCCAGCACTTCGGTCGGGAAGAAACTCGGGGCGGAGTCCAGCTTCAGCTGGTCGCCGAAGTCCTTGCCGAAGCCGAACTTCTCCGCCTGGTCCGCGATGGCCGCCTGCCCCAGATCCAGGGCAATACTGGCGAAGGGGGTGTTGCAGGACTGCTGCAGGGCGAAGGCGAACGTCGCCGTGTCGCGGGTGTAGCAGTTGCCGCCGGCATAGTTGGGCAGCGTGTACTGGATGCCGGGGAAGGACATCTCCGCCGGGTTGGGCAGGACGCTGTCCTTGTTGTACTTTCCTGAGCTGAGGGCCGCGGCTGTGTCGATGATCTTGAAGACCGAGCCCGGTGCCAGCAATTCCCCGGTCGGGCCGCTGACGTTCTGGTTCAGGTTGATCCCGGGCACCTTGTTGAGCTCGGCGAAGTTGGCGGCCTCGGCCACGGGATCCTGGGTGGCGATCAGGTTGGGGTCGTAGGAGGGCTTGGACACCATGGCCAGGATCGCGCCGGTCTTCGGGTTGGTCACCACGATCGATCCGCGCTGGCCATCCGGAATGAGGTCGAAGGCGAGCTTCTGGATCTCGGGATCCAGGGTGAGCTCAACCGAGGCGCCCTTGGGCTGGTTGCCCAGGAACAGCTGGCCGACCCGGTCCAGGAACTGCTGGTCCGAGCTGCCCGCGAGCTCTTCGTTCATCGTCTTCTCGAGCCCGGTCACGCCGAAGCTCCTGGAGAAATAGCCGGTGATCCCGGCGTATGGTTCCGGCTGGTTGTAGGTGCGCTGGAACTTGCAGCTCTCCGCGGCAGGCACAGACTCCGCCACGGGGGCACCGCCGACAATGATCGCGCCGCGGTCGTTGCAGTAATTCTGCAGGAGGGTGCGCTTGTTCCACGCATTGGCCTCCAGCTCGTCCGCGCCGACCACCTGCACGTAGCTGAGGGCACCGAAGATCAGGACGAACATCGCGATCGCGGCGATCCAGGCATTACGAATGGCTTGGTTCACAGCTTCACCACCTCCGTGGGGGCGTCCGGACTGTTCCGTCCGGTGCCGGGAACGGCGGCCGGCTTCGAAGGCATAGCCGGCATTACTTTCTGTGGGTCGGGTTCCTCACCGGGAGCCAGCGGTGTTGTGTCCACCGGGCCGCGGGCCGTGTGCGAGATCATCAGCAACAGTCCCACGATGATCCAGTTGGCCAGCAATGAGGAGCCGCCCGCGGCCAGGAACGGGGTGGTGAGGCCGGTGAGAGGAATGAGACGGGTGACGCCACCGATCACGACAAAGCACTGCAGCGCGATGGCGAAGGAGAGCCCGGTGGCCAACAGTTTCCCGAACGCATCCCGGGTGCCGAGTGCCGCCCGGAAACCGCGGGTGAAGAGCAGCAGGTACATCAGGACGATCGCGAAGAGGCCAATCAACCCCAGTTCCTCGCCGAAGGAGGCAATGATCATGTCGCTGTTGGCGAAAGGAACCAGATTGGGGCGTCCCTGGCCGAGACCGGTGCCCACCAGGCCGCCGTTGGCCATGCCGAACAGTCCCTCGACGATCTGCAGGCTTCCGCCGAACGCCCGTCCGTAGACTTCGTCGGTGAAAGCGTTGATCCAGCCGTCAATCCGCAGCGCGACGTGGGAGAAGACACGGGAGGCGACGAACCCGCCGGCGGCGATGAGCCCGACACCGATGATGACCCAGCTGATGCGGCTCGTGGCGACGTAGATCATCACCAGGAATAGGCCGAAGAACAGGATCGACGAGCCCAGGTCCCGCTGGAAGATCAATACGCCGATGCTCACAAGCCACGCGGCAATCATGGGGCCCATGTCCTTGAACCGCGGGAACTGGATGGGGCCGACTTTCCGGCCGGCCAGCAGGATGAGATCGCGGTTCGAGGAAAGATACCCGGCAAAGAATATGGCGAGGGTGATCTTGGCAATTTCGCCAGGCTGGAAGGTCATCGAGCCGACCTTGATCCAGACCCGCGCGCCCAGGATTTCACCGGCCGTGATGCCGGGGACGAGCGGAAGGATCAGCAGAAACGCACTGACGGCCAGGGAAATATAGGTGAAACGGCGCAGGATCCGGTGGTCCTTGAGGAACCAAATGACGGCGATCGAAACGGCCATGGCCACCAGGGTCCAGCGCAACTGGTTGTTCCCCGTGTCCTCCCCGACCCGGTCCAGCCGGTGGATCATCGCGAGGCCGAGGCCGTTCAGTGCGACCACCAGCGGAAGAATTACCGGATCGGCATATTTCGCCCGAATCCGGAGGACGATGTGGAAAGCAAGGGCGGCGACGGCGAGCAGGCTCGACTGGAACCAGAAATCGGTGTCGAACGCCTTCTGCTGGTCCACCCCGACCAGGGCGTTGGCCCCGATGCCGACGGCGAGGGCCAGCACCAGCAGGACAAGTTCAACGTTCCGCCGCGGCCTGGGCGTGGGATCGATGGGTGTCATTGGTCCCCCTCACAGATAGGGGCCGTCGCCGTCGGCGAGGGTGCCGCAGTTCCGGCAGCGCCGGGACTCGCCGTCGCGCCCGGATCCGCGGTGGCGCCCGGATCCGCTGTGGCGCTGGGATCCGCCGTCGCACCGGGGGTGGCTGGGGTTGGGGACGGGGTGATGCATTCGTCCGCGGGTGCGGTGGTGCCGGTTCGCTCAAGGTTCTTGACGATTCGCTGGGCGTCATAGAGGTCCCGGGCCGGCACGGTCTGGCGCACCCGCTGCTGGGAAAATTCGGGCAGATCTGACATCCGGATTTCGGTCACCGCTTCGAGGGTGGAGAGCTGGATGGGCCCCAGGCGCTGAGAGACCCCGTTGTAGATGGCCACGTGCTGGTCGTGCTCGCCGATGTAGTACCTCGTCTGGGTCCAGGCGTAGCCGAGCCACAGACCCACCGTGAGTAGTGCCACGATGGCCGCGGCGATGGAGACCGTCACCCAGCGGCGGGGCCGGCCGGCCTGCCGGTACTCGTCGGCTTCCTCCCTCGCCTGCTCCGACTTGTGGGTCAGGACCGTCGCAGCCCGGCGGGCCATGGTGCGCCCCGCGATGGTCGGAATGGAACCGGACTCCGCGGCGGCCGCGGCAGCGCCCACGAGTTCGTGGGGGCGCCCGGCAAGTTCCTCGCGGAGCACCTCGGCGGACAAGTGCTCGCCCAGGTGCGGATCGGTGGAGGTGGGCGGTTCGCCCTTTTCGGGGGCACCGCCAGCCGGCCTGTCGCCCGGTGAACCGGTGTCCGAAGGGGACGCCGTGGCCACGGACGGGTTGGGGGCCGTTGCTGCCGCGCCAGCCAGCGGGACGATTTCGACGGCGGCCGTCCGGACGTCGTCGGTGGTCTGTTCGGCGATTTCCAGCATCACCACGGTGACGTTGTCCGGAGCGCCGGCGTCCAGGGTGAGATCGACCAGCAGTTCGACGCATTCACGCAGGTCCTTGGTCTCCCGGACCGTGCGCTCCACGACGTGGCCGGCCACGTAGTTCAGGCCGTCGGAACAGAGCAGCCAGCGCTCACCCGGCTCGACGTCAAGCGTGTCCAGGTCAAGTTCAGGGCTGGCGTCGACGTCGCCAAGGACGCGCATCAGGACGTTCTTGTGCGGATGGGACTCGGCTTCGTCGGGGCGGAGCCGGCCTTCGTCGATGAGGCGCTGGACGAATGTGTGGTCCACGCTGACCTGCTCGAATTCGCCGTTCCGCAGCCGGTACGCGCGGGAGTCGCCAATATGGGCGAAGTGCAGCTTGCCTTCGGCCAGCAGGAGGGCGGTGACAGTGGTGCCCATGCCAGCAAGTTTGGGATTCATGTGGACGAGTTCGGAGAGCAGCGAGTTGGCGGTCTGGATCTCGTCCGCCAGGACGGTGCCGGCGTCGCCGTCGTAGTCGTCGCTGTCGAGGTGGATCATGTCCAGCACCGTGGCGGCAGAGGCGACGTCGCCGCCTGCGTGTCCTCCCATGCCGTCGGCAACGACGGCGAGGTGGCGGCCGACGTAGGCGGAGTCGTCGTTCTTCGCGCGCACGCGGCCGACGTCGGAACGCGCGGCGTAGCGCATGATGAGTGGCCGCTTGGAGGCAGTTGTTTCGCCTTCGGCCCTGTCTGCGGGGTGGTCCGGGGCAGCCACGGCTACGGCCTCAATTCAATGACCGTCTTGCCGATTCTCACGGGGACACCCAGCTCTACGGGCAGTGCCCTGGTCAGCTGCTGGTCGGCCAGGTAGGTGCCGTTGGTCGAGCCAAGATCCTCGATGAACCAGCGGCTGCCTTGCGGGAACAGGCGGGCGTGGCGGCCCGAGGCATAGTCATCCTCCAGCACGAGGGTGGCTTCCTGCGCGCGGCCCAGCAGGATGGGGCTCGCCGCAAGGGGGATCGTGGTGCCCTTGAGTGGCCCTTCGGTCACGACCAGCTGGCGTGGCTGCTGCTTGACTGGGGCCGCCGGTTCGGCCAGAGCCGGATTCTTGCGGACCTGCCTCGCCGTGGGGGCGCCCGCTGCAGCCTTGCGGCCGATCATGAGGTCGCGCCTCATGGCGGCAACAATGCTGAAGATCAGTACCCACAGGAGCAGGAGGAAACCGAAACGCAGGGCGGTGATGGTCAGTTCGCTCACTGGCGGCCGCCTGGGCTGGCGGGCAAGAGTCGGAAGATGATTTTGGTCCGTCCCATTGTGATCGTGGAGCCGTCGTTGAGTTCCGAGGAACCCACGATCTTGTGGCCGTTGACGTAGCTGCCGTTCGTGGATCCCAGGTCGACGGCCTGGGCGTTGCCCTGCCCCGTACGGATTTCCAGATGGCGGCGGGAAACGCCGGTGTCGTCAATAAGGATGTCTGCTTCGGAGGAGCGTCCCAGCACGATCGACGGCGCATTCAAGGAGTAGCGCTGCCCGTCAATGTCCAGCACAGGCTGCATCCGGGAAGGCTGGCGCGTCGGCGCGGCAGGCATTCCGGCGTGCGCGGGAGGCTGCGTGGAGGGGGAGGAGGAGGACTTCTCGGTCCGGGACTTGATTTCGAAGTCGCCGGCTCGGCGGTCCCCGTCCCGGCGGAAACTGATCCGGACGGGACCCGGCAGGGTGTAGCCCTGGCTGCGCACGTGGTTGATGACGACGTCGCACAGTTCTTCGGCGAGCGGGGTTCCCCATTCCTGGGCCCGCTGGAAGTCATCGTCACTGAGGAGGACGTCGAAGACGTTGGGGGCGAGGGTCCGCCCGGCGGCGATGGTGATGGCCTTGTTGTCAACCTCGCGGCGGAGGTGGCTGGCGATCTCGACAGGCTCAACCTGGGCGCGAGAACCGGTGGAGAAGACTCCGCGGACGGCCTTTTCGATGCCGCGCTCGACTTTGTCCAGCAATCCCATGGTCCTTCTCCTTTCGTGACGGCTGCAGGGCAGCGTTCGTTCCGGAACTCGGTTGCCCACATCTGCGGGAGCCCGCTGTTAACGGGCACTCCTACATCAGATACTACTGGGCGAGTCTGGGAATGGCCTTAATGCGCGTCGCCACTCCGCGCCGGGAAATTGCTTCGGACCGGCTCTGACGTGCACTGACATCGGCCCGATCCGCCCGGCGGGGACGGGTTCCTGGCGGCGCGGTGAGCCCCGGGGCTCACCGCGCCGGACCCCGGATTTCGGGCGCAGAACGTCCTGCACCATCCCTCGCCGGGAGCCGATTGGTGTTTTCCCGCTGTTGTCCGTTATGCTTGATCTCGCTGCTTTTACGAGGTTCACGGCCTGATTTTGGGCCAAGAACTATGTGGAAGAAGTTGCGCGCGAGTGGCGGAACGGCAGACGCGCTGGCTTCAGGTGCCAGTGTCCGAAAGGGCGTGGGGGTTCAAATCCCCCCTCGCGCACGCAAATGAAAGAAACCCCGGTCTTCGGACCGGGGTTTCTTTCGTTTAACCCGCGGAACTGACGCGTCTGGTTCAGCCCGCAACCAAGACCGCCCAGCGCCGCGGCGCCGATCTAACCGAGAGTTAACTTTACGGAAACGGCAAGGCGCAGATTCCTGAAACAACCGTTCCCTAAGGTCAGTGCCAGACGACCCCGCGGGGGTCGTTCTAATGCACCGGCTCCCGATTTGGAGAAGTAGAATGACGGCTTTTGGTTCGGAAATGCGCCCGACGCGCCGCATGCTGCTGGCGGGGATGTCCTCCGTCGCACTCGTGGCCCTTACCGGCTGCGGCGGCGGGACCAGCGCTGCGACGTCGACGGCCAGTGGTGCGGCGGGGGATCTCGGGACACTGGAGGTCCAGTTGTCCTGGTTGAAGAACGCTGAGTTCGCCGGTGAATATTTTGCCGACAGCAAGGGCTATTACAAAGATGCGGGCTTTACGGCGGTCAACCTGATTGCGGGCGGCCCGGGCGGCGCTTCGGCGGAGACCATGGTCCTTTCCGGCAAGGCCCTGGTTGGCACCTCGTCGCCGGTGGGAGTAGCCCCGGTGGTGCTCAATGAGGGTGCGCCGTTAAAGATCATCGGCTCCACGTACCAAAAGAACCCGTTCACCATCGTGTCGCTCGCGGAAAATCCGATCACCGCCCCCGGTGACCTGATCGGCAAGAAGATCGGGGTGCAGGCCGGCGTCAACGAGACTCTCTTCGATGCCCTCCTGGAGGTCAACAGTATTGATCCGTCCCAGGTCACGAAGCTGCCGGTGCAGTACGACCCGCAGCCGCTGCTGAATGGCGACGTCGAAGGGTTTTTTGCCTATCTCACCAACGAGGTCCTGACCCTCGAGCTGGGCGGGCACAGGACCGCGGTGCTGCCGTTCGCGGACAACGGCCTGCCCTTCGTCGCCGAAAGTTTCGTCGCGACCGAGGATTCCATCAAGAACAAGCGGACAGAGCTGAAAGCGTTCCTGGCGGCAACTATCAAGGGCTGGAAGGACGCGCTGGCGGACCCGGCGGAATCGGCCAGGCTCGCCGTGGAGGTTTATGGCAAGGAGCTCGGCCTCACCCTGGACAAGGAAAAGGCCCAGGCGGAGGCGCAGAACAGCAAGCTCATCGAGACTCCGGATACGGACAGCAACGGACTTTTCTCCATCTCCCAGGAGCTGATGGAGAAGAACATCGAAATACTCAAGCTGGCCGGCTACGACACCACGGCGGAGCAGATCTTCGACCTGAGCCTCCTCGACGAGGTCTACGCCGAGAACCCGACCCTGAAGTAGCCATGCCCGGAAGTAAGTTTGACGAATGTAAGTAGGACGAATGACTGACGTGAGCACGGCTGCCGTCTCCCACGGCATGCTCTCCGGTACCGGCATATCGCTCAGCCGGCTGGGCAAGAGTTTCCGCATGGGCCGCCAGAGCGTCGTGGCCCTGGAAGACGCCAACCTGAGTACATCGCAGGGAACGTTCCTGTCCCTGCTGGGGCCCTCAGGATGCGGCAAGTCCACCATCCTGAGGATCCTCGCCGGCCTGGAAACCCCCACGACCGGCCAGGTCACGGTGGACGGCCACACCCCGGCTGAGCTGCGCACCCGGCATGAACTGGGTATCGCCTTCCAGGATCCGGCCCTCCTGCCATGGCGAAGCGTGGTCTCCAACATCCGCCTGCCCTTCGAAGTGGCCGGTCTGCCCGTTGACCATGCCATGGTGGACGAGCTGGTGGGGCTGATCGGCCTGAGGGGGTTTGAAAAGGCCAAGCCGGCGCAGCTTTCCGGCGGTATGCGGCAGCGGGTCTCCATCGCCCGGGCGCTGGCACTCAAGCCGTCGGTGCTCCTGCTGGACGAACCGTTCGGCGCCTTGGATGACATGACGCGTCAGCGCCTCAATCTTGAACTGCTGCGCATCTGGACGGAGAAGCCGGCCACCACGCTTATGGTCACCCATGGAATCGCGGAGGCAATGTTCCTCTCCGACGTCGTCGCCGTAATGAGTGCACGGCCCGGCCGGATCAAGGAAATCATCACTGTTGACCTTCCCAGGCCAAGGACACCGGAGATGATGCGGACGCCAGAGTTCCACGCCCTGTGCGACCGGGCTTCTGAGCTGCTGTTCGGCGACGTCGGCGCGCACCGAGGGGAGGGAGGGTCCCGTGACGACGACTGACACGAAGACAGCGCCCGTTTCCCGGCCGTTTCCGCCGTGGGCGGCGGCGGGAATCGGGGTGGCGGCCACCGTTGCGCTCTGGTGGCTGGCCGCGGCCACCGTACTTTCAGGGGTGGGGGCCGCAGGCGACGGAACGGGCGGCGCCGTGCCCACACCGGGCGAGGTTGTTAGCCAACTGGCCGGCGACGGCGTTGGTTTCTATTGGCCCAACCTTGCGGTCACGGTCGTGGAGGCGTCCGCCGGCTATTTCTGGGGCAATATTGCAGCGCTCCTGCTGGCCGGCAGCGTGCTCGTGTTGCCGGCCCTGGAGCGGCTTGTCACCCAGCTGGCCGTCATCAGCTACTGCCTGCCGATCGTGGCCATCGGACCGCTGGCCTTCATTGTGATCGGATCGCCCGCGCGCGGCCAGGCGTCGGGAACAGCCGTGCTCCTTGCCGGCATCTCCGTTTTCTTCACCACCGTGGTGGGCGCCCTGTCCGCGCTGAAAAGTGCGGACCAGGCGAGCCTGGACCTCGTTGCCGTCTACGGCGGCGGCAGGTTCAAGCAGCTGGTCAAAGTGCAGCTCATTTCGGCGCTGCCGGGGATCCTCACCGCGCTCAAGATCGCCGTTCCCGCGGCCGTGCTGGGGGCAGTCCTGGGCGAATACGTGGGAGGAGTGGACCGCGGGATCGGCCCGGCGCTGGTCAACGCGCAACAGAACCTCGAAATTGCCCGGGCCTGGGGGGTCGCCCTGGTCGCCGGACTGCTGGCCGGCGCCGGATATGGAGTCTTTTCCGTGATCTCACGGTTCGTCACTCCGTGGTCCGCCGGCCGACCGGGGGCCTCCCGATGACGTCGCGAAACCACGGTCCCGCCGTCCTTAAAGGCCTCGGCCGTGCGGCAGTGGGGCTGCTGGTGTCCCTGGCCGTCGTGCTGCTGCTGTGGGTGGCGCTGCTGAAGTTCTTCAACATCTCGCCGTACGTGGGCAAAGGCCCCCTGGATGTCTTCAACTTCCTCTTCACCGTCCCGGCATCCGGCGGGAACCGGCAGGCTGTCCTGCAGAACCTCGGCCAAACCATGATCGACGCCTTTCTCGGCTTCGCCGCCGGGATAACCGGGGCCGTGGTGATCGCGGCCGTCTTTGTCCTCTTCCGCGGCGTGGAGAGTGCACTGATGCCGATCGCCATGCTGCTGCGCTCCGTGCCACTGGTCGCGTTGGCGCCAATCATCATCCTCATTTTCGGGCGGCAGGAACCGGCCGTGGCCGCCATCGGGGGGATCGTGGTGCTGTTTCCTGCCCTGGTGACGATTGTCTTCGGACTCCGCTCGGCGTCGCCCGCCATGCTGGAGGTCGTCGATGTCTACGGCGGCTCCCGGTGGACGGCGCTGCTGAAGGTTGCCTTGCCGTCATCCCTCCCGTCCTTCTTTACCGCAGTCAAGGTCTCCATCCCGGGAGCGGTGACGGGGGCCTTGCTGGCCGAATGGCTGGCCACGGGTAAAGGTGTGGGCTATGCGATCATCTCAGCCGTCTCCCGCGCCAGGAACAACGAGGTGTGGGCGCTGGTGGTGGTGATCACGCTCGTGTCGATCATCCTGTACACGGTTGTCGCCCTGCTGGAGGACGCCATGCTGAGGAGATCCGGGCAGGCACCGTCGACGTCGGCATGACTGGCCGGGCGCGCCGGTGCGCCGGTGCAACGTGCGAGGCACGTCCTCGTCGGCGGTCAGCCGCGGAGCGCCCCGAAGCGCGCGATCATCGCCTCCAGGCCCAGGTTGAAGGCGACGTCGGCGGGCTTCTCGTAGCCTTCCAGGTCCTGGTGCTTGACTGCCGCGGTGAAGTTCGGCGTCGAGTCCGCCATGCTGCCGGAGTCAAAGATGTCCGCCGGCGCGGTGACGTCATAGGCGGAGCCGAAGATGAAGGACTCCATAGCCACGATTGCGGAAACGATCCGCCCCCGGGGGAAATCCGCGCGGCTGAATCCCGCGCTGACGGCCTCGTACATGGCCAGCGTCTTGGGGGCGTCGGTCACCGGGAGCACGGCGATCACCGGGATGAGCGGCGTGTGCTTGGAGAACACGTCGCGGTAGCTCCAGGCCCAACGGCGCACGGCCTGGTCCCACGGTTCGGTCTCGAAGGCGGTCACGTCAACGAACGACGTCAGGTGGTCCTGGACCAGGACCAGGACATCGCGCTTGGACGAAACATGGTTGTACAGGGCCGACGGCGCCACATTCAGCGTGCGCGCCAGGGCAGCCATGGTGAACCCGTCGTAGCCGCTCTTCCCGATAAGCTGCAGGGCCGCCGCGGTGATGCCGTCCTGGTCGAGGACGGCGGCAGCGGGCCTGCCCACCCGGCGGCGCGGTTTGGCGTCGTGGCGGTGTGGATCTGCAGGGGCGCTGGTTGATGCCGGCATTGCTGGCCTTTCTGCGGTCGGTCTCCTGGGTGCTCCCATTGTGTCCCCAACTTTACGGCCAGTTTGCCAGCGAAATTTCTTGTGCGGGAGGTCTTCCCTGATGCCCGTGAAGGGTCTATAGTCAATCCTAAATGAATGGCATTCATTTAGTGGTCCGCATCACTTCAGCGGCCACAGAGAGGACATCATGCTGGAACTTGACCGCGACGTCGTCATCGTCGGAGCTGGCCCCGCCGGGCTGACCGCCGCCCGGGAACTGAAGAGGGCCGGCCTCAGTGTGGCCGTCCTGGAGGCGCGCGACCGTGTCGGCGGCCGCACCTGGACCGACACGATTGACGGCGCCATGCTGGAAATCGGCGGCCAGTGGGTCTCCCCGGACCAGACCGAACTGCTGGCGCTCCTCGACGAGCTCGGCCTGCAGACCTATTCCCGTTACCGCGACGGCAAATCTGTCTATATCGGCTCCGACGGCACACGCACCCTGTACTCGGGCGATACCTTCCCGGTCAGCGAAACCACCGCCGCCGAAATGGACAAACTCACCGCCCTGCTGGATTCCCTCGCCGCCGACATCGGCGCCACCGAACCGTGGGCGCACCCCAAGGCCCGGGAGCTGGATACCGTCTCCTTCCACCACTGGCTGCGGCAGAACTCCTCGGATGAGGAAGCCTGCAACAACATCGGGCTCTTCATTGCCGGCGGCATGCTCACCAAGCCGGCCCATGCGTTCTCCGCGCTGCAGGCCGTGCTGATGGCTGCCTCCGCCGGTTCCTTCAGCCACCTCACCGATGAGGACTTCATCCTGGACAAGCGCGTCGTCGGCGGCATGCAGCAGCTTTCCGAGCTGCTCGCCGCCCAACTGGGTGACGACGTCGTGCTGGACAGTCCGGTGCGCACCATTAACTGGGCGGCGTCCTCCGCAGGAGGAACTGAAGAAAACACCGCCGGTCAGCGCGTGACCGCTGTTTCGGAACGCGCCACCGTGAACGCGCGCTTCGTCATCATGGCCGTGCCGCCGAACCTCTACTCCAGGGTCTCCTTCAACCCGCCGCTGCCGCGCCGCCAGCACCAGATGCACCAGCACCAGTCACTCGGCCTGGTCATCAAGGTGCACGCTGTCTACAGCACGCCGTTCTGGCGCGAGGACGGCCTCTCCGGAACCTGCTTCGGCGCCGGCGCCCTGGTCCAGGAGGTCTACGACAACACCAACCACGAAGACACCCGCGGCACCCTGGTCGGTTTTGTCTCGGATGAGAAAGCCGATGCAATGTTCGAGCTCAGCGCCGAGGAACGCCGCCGCGCCATCCTCGAATCGATGGCCGGATTCCTGGGTGACAAGGCCCTCGAGCCGGAGGTCTACTACGAGTCGGACTGGGGCTCCGAGGAGTGGACCCGCGGCGCCTATGCCTCCAGCTACGACCTCGGCGGACTGCACCGCTACGGAAAGGACCAGCACGCCCCGGTCGGCCCGATCTACTGGTCCTCCTCGGACCTCGCTGCCGAGGGCTACCAGCACGTCGACGGCGCGGTCCGGATGGGACGCCAGACTGCGGCCCGGCTTGTCGCAGCGGCAGACCGAACCCCCGTGGCCTCCAATTAGCCCGACGCTCCCACCCACGCCCAACAGTTCAGAAAGGACCGGCCAGATGCGTTACGTAGTGGGGTATTCAGCCAATGCCAGGGGCCACGATGCCGTTAATCTGGCCGCAGCGCTGGCACGCGGCCGCGGTGCCAGCTTGGACCTCGTCCTGGTGGTGCCCGAAGTCCAGCAGTTCGGCGCCGCCCATGCGCCCAAGGCAGGCTTCGAGAACCTCCTGAACGAGCAGGCGCGCCAATGGCTCGATGAGGCCCTGGCCCTCGTCCCCGCGGACGTTCCGGCGCAGGCGCACATCCGCAGCGGCGACTCGGACGCCCAGGCGCTGATCGAGGCGGCCGAGGAACTAGGGGCGGACGTCCTGGTCATCGGGGCAAGCAGCACCGGCCTGTTCAAGCGGTTCACCATCGGTTCGGTGGCCAGTGCACTCCTTCACGCGTCCACCGTTCCGGTGGCCCTGGCACCGCACGGCTACTACCGCCAGGAGGCCCTGACCCGCATCAGTTGCGGACTCGGCACCCGGGCGGGAGCGGAGAAGCTGCTCGATTTCGCCATCGGCATGGCGGCGAACCGGGCGGTCCAGTTGCGGGTGGTGTCGCTGCTTGCCCTCGACGGCGGGGACCCGGGCGCGGCCGATGCCGCCCGCGAGTACGCGGAGAAGACCGTCGCGGCCGCGGCGCCGGTCAGCCCGTCGGGCGTCCAGCTGGCAGCCAAGACGGACGTCGTCGTCGCACAGGGCCGGAGCATCGAAGAGGCCGTGGACGGCCTCGACTGGGAGGACGGCGAGGTCCTGGTCATCGGTTCGAGCCGCCTGGCCCAGGGCCGGTCCATCTTCCTCGGCAGCACGGCCAACCGGATCCTGCGCGCCCTGCCGGTGCCGATGCTCGTGGTCCCCAGCGGCTACGAACTCAAGCACCAGAATCCGTCAACATCGAATGACACGTCCGGAGAGGCACCCCAATGAGCACCGAACACGTGACGGCCAAGGCCTCGCACGACACCCACGCAGGACTGAGCGCCAAGGGCCTCAAAGCCGGATCGGTCGGCCTGATCGGCGCCGTCGTCATCGGGGTGTCCTGTATTGCCCCTGCCTACACTCTGACCGCGGCCCTGGGCCCCACGGTCGCCGAAGTCGGCGTCCAGCTGCCGGCCATCTTCCTGGTGGGCTTCATTCCGATGCTGCTCGTCGCGTTCGGCTACCGGGAACTGAACAACGCCATGCCCGACGCCGGAACCTCCTTTACCTGGGCTTCGCGCGCCTTCGGCCCGTGGATCGGCTGGATGGGCGGCTGGGGACTGATCGCCGCGACGATCATTGTGTTGTCCAACCTTGCCGCCGTGGCGGTGGACTTCTTCTACCTCATGCTGGCCCAGCTGTTCGGCAACCCCGAGCTGGCGGACCTGACCCTGAACCTGCCGCTGAATATCGCCACCACGCTGGTGTTCATCGCGCTGGCCTGCTGGATCTCCTACCGCGGCATGGAAACTACCAAGGGTGTGCAGTACGTGCTGGTCGCGTTCCAGCTCTTCGTGCTCGGCTGGTTCGCGGTCGCCGCTTTCAGCCACGTCGCCAACGGCACCGCCTTCGATGCCACCGCGATCACCCCCGACTGGTTCAACCCGTTCGCCGTCGAATCCTTCTCGGCCTTCGCCGCCGGCGTCTCCCTCTCGATCTTCATCTACTGGGGCTGGGACGTCACCCTGACCATGAACGAGGAAACCCGGAACCCGGAGAAAACCCCGGGCCGCGCAGCCACCGTCACCGTGCTCGTCATCGTGATCATCTACATGACCGTCGCTCTGGCCACGCTGGCGTTCGCCGGCATCGGGCAGGAGGGCCTGGGAGCCGGAAACCCGGAAAACCAGGGCAGCATCTTCGCCGTCCTCGCCGGACCGGTCATGGGCCCGTTCGCCATCCTGATGTCTCTGTCCATTCTGAGCAGCTCGGCCGCGTCCCTGCAGTCGACGTTCGTCTCACCAGCCCGGACGCTGCTGGCCATGGGCCACTACAAGGCGCTGCCGACCAAGTTCGGCCGGATCAGCCCTACCTTCAAGTCCCCGAGCTACGCCACGATCGCGGCGGCCATTGCCGCGGCGGGGTTCTACGTGATCACCCGGACCACCTCCGAGAACGCCTTGTGGGACACCATCACCGCGCTGGGCATGATGATCTGCTTCTACTACGGCATCACCGCCCTGGCCTGTGTCTGGTTCTTCCGGAGCGAGGCCTTCAGCGGGGCACGGGCATTCTTCTTCAAGTTCCTCTCCCCGCTCCTGGGCGGGGTCATCCTGCTGGTGATGTTCGTCAAGACCGCCTATGACTCCATGGACCCGGCGTACGGTTCCGGATCATCTGTCGGCGGCATTGGCCTTGTGTTCATCCTGGGCATGGGTGTGATTCTGCTGGGTGTAGTGCTCATGCTGGTCATGGCCAAGATCCGCCCGGAGTTCTTCAAGGGCAAGGTCCTGCCCACCGGGTACTAGGCCGCCGCCGCAACACGCCAGAAAGATCCTCCTTCCGGCAGCCCACTGGAAAGTAAGCACACTTACCAATAGGCTGGCGGGAGGGGGATCTTCCCCCGTTCGGAACCAGAACGAGGTGACAGCATGTCGGACGCAGAAAACATCAGCAAAGTTACGGACATCATCAACGATTCACGGATCGGGATGTTCACCACCGTCAACGAAGAAGGCGCCCTCGTCAGCCGGCCGCTGGCCGTCCAAGACGTGAAGGACGACGGCGATATGTGGTTCTTCACCTCCGCCACCACCTCCCAGGTGGCCCATGTCCGGGCGCACGCGCGCGTCAACGTCTCCTTCGGCAAAGGCACGGAATGGGTGTCGGTCGCCGGGACGGCGGAAGTCGTTACCGACCGCCAGAAGATCCACGAGCTCTGGAACCAGATGGTCGAGGCCTGGTTCCCGGACGGCCCGGACACCCCGGAGGTGGTCATGCTGCACGTCGATTCCGACTCCGCCGAGTACTGGACCAGCCCCGGCGGAACCGCCGCGACGGTGCTGCAGTGGGTCAAGTCCAAGGTCACGCACAGCCGGATGAGCGTGGGGGAAAGCGGCACGGTCGAACTCTAGGCCCGTCCTGCACCGCGGCGGGTCTAGGCACCCGCCGCGGGGGTACCGGCGTCGGACTAGTCGATGATCTTGAGCCCGCTGGCCCAGTTGAACGCCTCGTAGGCGGGGTTGGCCTGCAGTGCCATCACGAGGAGCTGGAATCCTTCCAGCTCCCGGGCATGCCGTAGCCCGCCCACCCGCAGGGGCCGCAGTCCTGCGGCCGCCGCGAACGATGCGACCTTGTTGGCCGCCTCCTCGGAGTCCGAGGCGATGAAGACATCCAGTGGCATCCCGCCCTTTGATCCGTCCGTCAGCGGGCCGGCGAACGTCGTGTTGAAGGCCTTGACGACTTCTGCCCCGGGCAGCAGGGCGGCGATTTCCTCGGCGGCCGAGGACCCAGGTTCCACGGTGAGGGAATCGAAGGTGTCCGCATTGTCCGGGTTGCTGATCTCCACCACGGTCTTGCCGCTCAGGGTGTCGCCGTAGTGCGTCGCCACTTCCTTGGCCGGTCCGAAGTAGAGGGCCAGCACCACGATGTCACCCTCCGGGATATCGCCCAGTCCTCCGGATGCGGCGTCACCACCCAGCTCGGCCGCGAGTTTGGCCGCGTGTTCCGGGGACCGGCTGAGGATCTGGAGCGAACGTCCCGCGGCCACGGCGCGCGTCCCGATCGCCCGTGCCATGTTGCCGCTGCCGATGATGGTGATGTCTGCCATGGTGCTTCCTTCCGGGGATGACCGAGGATTGCGGGACGTGGAGTGCGGCAGGGGGTTCAGCTGTTGCGGTTCGTGCGCTCAGCCGCGCGCCGGATCCGCGGTGGGATGTCCGGCGGGTCGGGTCGGGGTGTCTTGCCCGACCCCGGCGGCCCGTTCGGCGTCGGCGAGGGCCTCCTCCAGCCGCGCAACCGCCGGGGCATAACCGGCGTCCGTCCCGCCGCGGAGCCGCTCCGCGGCCTTCATCGCCCGGATCAGGGCCGCCGTCTCCGGCTGCCGCGGATCACTCATGGCGGGATAGTCGATGCTGTGCGCGGGATCTAGTTCGTAGCGCTGCCATCGGGCCACGGCGCTGCGGTGCCGGGGCGCGGCCGCCTCATTGCTGGCCGCGATGTGCCGGGAAACCCGCCGGTCCTCGCGCCGGCTGAGGACCCGGGGAGTCCAGAAGTAGGAGGCAGTTGCGGCGGCAACGGCGAGGACACCCAGCAGCAGGCCGGCCCACGGTGCGGCGAGGGCGGGGAGGATCACGGCCGGCGCCACAATGGCCAGGCCGGCGAAGAGGTCCCAGAACACGGCGTCCGGCAGGCCGTCGCCGTCGGCGGCCACATGCTTGCGGATGAGATAAACGGAGGCTCCCGACGCGCACACGACGACGACCGCCAAGGCAAACAATTGCCACAGCGCAAAGGGGGCGGGTTCGAACAGGGACGGCATTACAACACCTCCAGGGATCCGGCCCGGGCGGGCGCGGTTCCGCTGATTCCATTGGAATCCATTGAAGGCGGGCCGTCAATGGTCCGAGCACTGTGCGGGAGCCCGGCGCGGTGCGTCCGGTTCACACCGGGTCCGTCCCGGCGTAGCCTAAGGCCCATGCGACTGAAAATGTGCAGCATCCACGTCAAGGACCCCGCTGCGGCTTACGAGTTCTACACTGGAATCCTGGGTTTCGAGAGCCTCCTGGCCATGCCGGAGCATAACCTGTACATCGTGAAGGACCCGGCAGGGTCCGGCGGCGGATCAGTCGGGCTCCTGCTGGAACCCAGCGACAACCCGATCGGGTCCACCTACATGAATGCACTCCACGACGCCGGGATGCCCGCGATTGTCCTGGGTGTGACCGACGTCCGGGCGGAGTACAAGCGGCTCTCGGCCAAGGGCGTGATATTCCAGGCCGAGCCCTCCGACGGTCCGGGCGGCACCACGGCGGTGTTCGACGACGGGTGCGGGAACTTCGTCCAGCTCCACCAGGACTGAGGCAGGACCGGCCCTCGCCGGGACCCCGGGCGTGCCCTGGGCGGAAGCCGCTGCTACTCGGCCGCGGCGCGAGCCTTCTTGGCGTCCTTCTTCGCAGCCTCGTCCTTGACCCGCTGGGCCTCGGCGCGGACGGCGGCGTGGGTGGAACGTTCGGCGACCAGCCACGCCGGGGGAGCTTGCAGCAGCGCGGTGATTTCCGCCGTCGTCAGCGCTTCCTCAACGCCGCCGCGGGCCAGGCCGCTGATGGAGACATTGAGCTTTTGCGCGACCACCGGGCGGGGGTGCGGGCCGTTGCGGCGCAGCTCGGCGAGCCACTCCGGCGGGTTTGCCTGGAGCTCGGCGAAATCGGCGCGGGTGATGACCGAATCCTGGAACTCCTGGGGTGTTGCGGGCAGGTAGATACCAAGCTTCTTGGCAACGGTGGCCGGCTTCATGGACTGGGAGTTTGCAGAGGTCATGCTTCAAGGGTATCCGGCCAGAGGCTGACTGGTCACCGGCGCTGAGCCCGGCGCCAGCCCGGGCGGTACTGTGAACATGTGTCCGCAGCAGAAGAAACACCCCAGACCCCCGACGAAACCGCCGCCGTCCCGGCCGTAGCAGCAGCACGGGAGTTGCGGTTCGCCTACGTCGCCGGCGTGACGCCCGGCAAGTGGACCCGGCGCTGGGAAGAGCGGATGCCCGATGTTCCGCTGCACTCCTTTATGTCCGACGAGGGCGCCCAGCTCACCGTGCTGCGGGACGGGTCCGCGGACCTGAGCTTCGTCAGGCTGCCGGTGGACCGCGAAGGCCTGAGCGTCATCCCCCTGTACGAGGAACAACCCGTGGTGGTGGCACCCAAGGGGCACGAGATCTCGGTGTTCGAGGAGGTGGCCTTCGCCGACCTGTCCGCGGAGACGTTCCTGGACGTCGCCGAACTCGGCGGACCGGAGATGGCCCTGCAGGTGGTGGCCTCCGGAGCCGGCCTGGTGATCCTGCCGATGTCCGTGGCACGCCATTTCAACGTCAAAGGCACCGTGGCGCGCCAGCTCACCGGCGCGCCGACGACCGAGATCGCCGTGGCATGGCCCAGCGACAGCACGGACGAGGTGATCGAGGAGTTCATCGGGATAGTCCGCGGCCGGACCGCCGCGAGCTCCCGCCAGCCCTCCGCCCAGCAGGAAAAGCCCAAGAAAGAGCCGAAGCCGGACCGGCGCGGTCCCGCGGTCAAGAAGCCCAAGGTGGCGCAGCGCTACGCGCCCAACCCGGACAAAGGCCGCGGCAAGGGATCACGGAAAAAGGGCAAGCGCTAGGACGCTGCCCGACCCGGAACGGCTACTTGGCGCAGGCGTCCTGCAGGGCCTTGACGGAGTCGCCCGGAACCTGGTCGCCGGAGTCGGCGATCTGGCGCAGCGGGGTGGTGATCTCGGCGGGAACACCTGCGGTCTCTGCACCGGCGACCAGGCCGCCCAGCAGTTCCTTGTCCTGGACACTGACCAGCCCGTCCTCGACGAGTGTGCAGGCCTGCTTCTTCACTTCACTGCCGGCCGCCGTGGCAACCTGGGAGGCGCCGTCGCTGACGGCTTTGTTCGCAGCGTCCTCCACCTGCCCGCAGCCCGTCAGGGCAATCATGAGGGTGGCAGCGGACAGGGCGGCGAGGCGGAGTTTCATTCATCCACCCTAACAACCGCTCCTGAGCGGAAGCTGGTTGCGGGCCGTCAGTGCATGCCCTTTTCGGCCGTGTGACCCGCTGAGCCCGGGACGCCGCCGGCGCCGTCCGCGTCCGGCGCGCCGCAGTTTGTTTCGCCGGAAACCTGCAGGAAACGTTCGCCGTCTACTCTGGCAACACCGCGGCGCCGCCAGGCCCGTGACCGCCGGTGTTGAAGGGATTCCGTCATGCATCTTCTGCCCCGTGAGCAGGAAAAGCTCATGATCGTGGTCGCGGCCGACCTCGCCCGCCGCCGCCAGTCACGGGGGCTGAAGCTGAACTTCCCGGAGGCGGTGGCCATCATCAGCTACGAGCTGATCGAGGGCGCCCGGGACGGCAGGAGCGTGGCGGAGCTGATGAGCTACGGCACCACCGTGCTCCGCCGGGAGGACGTCATGGAGGGCGTGCCCGAGATGATCCACGACGTCCAGATCGAAGCCACGTTCCCGGACGGCACCAAGCTCGTCACCGTCCACGACCCGATCCGTTAGGGGAGCACGATGATTCCCGGAGAATACGTTCTCGGCCCTGAGCCCGTGCTGGTCAACGCCGGCCGGGAGGCGACCGACGTCGTGGTGACCAACACCGGCGACCGTCCCGTACAGGTGGGCTCGCACTTCCACTTTGCCGAAGCGAACGCCGCCCTGACGTTCAACCGGCGGGCCGCCTACGGCCGGCGCCTGGACATCCCGGCGGGCACGGCGGCCCGCTTCGAGCCGGGGGACAGCAAGACCGTCCGGCTGATCGAACTCGCCGGCCGGCGCGAGGTCTACGGTCTCAGCAACGCGGTCAACGGCGCGCTTGCCCCGATTGAAGGAGCACGCAAATGAGCTTCGAAATATCCCGCAGGCAGTACGCGGACCTGTACGGACCCACGACCGGCGACTCCATCCGCCTCGCCGACACCGACCTTTTCCTCGAGATCGAGAAAGACCTCACCGTGTACGGCGAGGAAGTGGTCTTCGGCGGCGGCAAGGTGATCCGCGACGGCATGGGCCAGAACGGCCAGCTGACCAGGGACGGGGGCGACCCTACTGGTCTCGGCGGCGAAATTCCGGACACCGTCATCACCAACGTGGTCATCCTGGACTACACCGGGATCTACAAGGCCGACGTCGCGCTCCGGGACGGCCACATCTTCCGGATCGGCAAGGCCGGCAACCCGCAGATCACCGACGGTGTGGACATCGTGATCGGTGCCAGTACCGAAATCATTGCCGGTGAGCGGAAAATCCTGACCGCCGGCGGCGTGGACTCGCACATCCATTTCATCTCCCCGGACCAGGTCCCCGCCGCCCTGTGCAGTGGCGTGACCACCATGATCGGGGGCGGCACCGGCCCCGCCGAGGGCACCAAGGCCACCACCGTCACCCCCGGTAAATGGCACATCCAGCGGATGCTGCAGGCGGCCGAAGGGCTGCCAATCAACATCGGCCTGTTCGGCAAGGGGCACGCGTCCGCCGTCGAGCCCCTGGCCGAGCAGATCCGCGCCGGCGCGATCGGGCTGAAAGTCCATGAGGACTGGGGCTCCACGACGTCCTCGATCGACACCTCGCTCAAGGTCGCGGACGCCTACGACGTCCAGGTGGCCATCCACACCGACACCCTGAACGAGTGCGGCTTTGTGGAGGACACCATCCGGGCCATCGACGGGCGCGTGATCCACACCTTCCACACCGAGGGCGCCGGCGGCGGGCACGCCCCGGACATCATCAAGATTGCCGGGCTGCCCAACGTCCTGCCGGCCTCCACCAACCCCACCTTGCCGTACACACGCAACACGATCGAAGAGCACCTGGACATGCTCATGGTCTGCCACCACCTGAACCCGGATATTCCGGAGGACGTGGCGTTTGCGGACTCCCGCATCCGCGCCGAGACCATCGCCGCGGAGGACGTGCTCCAGGACCTGGGGATTTTCGCGATCACGTCCTCGGACTCCCAGGCCATGGGCCGGGTGGGCGAGGTGGTGATCCGCACCTGGCAGGTGGCGGACAAGATGAAGAAGCAGCGCGGGGTGCTCAAGGACCCGGACGGTGGAGTGCACGGCGCCGCCTCCGGCCTGGGCGCGGAGAGCGATAACTTCCGCCTGAAACGCTACGTGGCGAAATACACCATCAACCCGGCCATCGCGCAGGGCATGGCGGACTCCATCGGCTCGGTGGAGGCCGGGAAGTTCGCGGACCTAGTGCTCTGGGACCCGGCCTTCTTCGGGGTCAAGCCGGAACTGGTGCTCAAGGGCGGGCAGATCGCCTATGCACTCATGGGGGACGCCAACGCCTCCATCCCCACCCCGCAGCCGCGGACCATGCGGCCCATGTTCGCCGCCTACGGCAAGGCCCTGCAGCAGTCCTCCATTACCTTCCTCTCCCTGGCCGCCATCGACGCCGGGGTTCCGGCGGAGCTGGGCCTGGAGAAGGTCATCCGGCCCGTGTCCGGCATCCGCAACCTCACGAAAGCGGACCTCAAGTACAACGGCGCCACCCCGGAGATCGAGGTGGACCCGGAAACGTACAGGGTGACGGTCGACGGCGAGGACGTCACCTGTGAGCCGTCCGACGTGCTGCCCATGGCGCAGCGCTACTTCCTTTTCTAGGCGTCCAGAGGAGACAGGCATGATCATCGAAAAGGTCCTAGGCAACACGCACGACCTCCCTCCGGGTCCGGACCCGTATGCCGGGCTGCACCGGGAAAAGGTGGTGCTCCCCAGCGCCCAGCTGGTCAAACGTGTCCAGCGTGTCACTACCGACCACGGCAAGGAACTTGGCATCCGCCTCCCCTCCGGTGCCGGGGACCTGCGTGACGGCGACATCCTGCAAGTCGCGGAAGCCAACATGATCGTGGTGTCGGTGCTGCCCACCGATGTCCTCGTCATCGCGCCGCGCTCCATCCATGAGATGGGGGTGGTGGCGCACTCGCTCGGCAACCGGCACCTGCAGGCCCAGTTCTTCGACGCCTCCTCGGAGTACCGGGCCGAGGTCATGGTCTGCCAGTACGACCACACGGTGGAGGACTACCTCAAACACGTCGGAGCGCCCTATGACCGCCAGGAGCACGTGATGCCCGTCCCCTTCCGCCATGCCGAGCACTCCCACTAGCCCGGCGTCCTACCAGCTGGCCCTGCAGCAGCTGTGTGATTCGGCCCTGCCCACCGGGGCGTTCGCTCACTCGCTGGGGTTTGAGAGCTACATCGACCGCGGGCTGGTGCACGATGAGCAGTCCTTCGGCGTGTGGCTGTCCGCCTTTGTGGGGCAGCAGCTGAGCTACTCGGACGCCCTGGCCATCCGTTTCCTCTATGAGGGCGACCCGATCTCCGAGCTGGATTCGCTGCTGACGGCCCAGCTGCTGCCCCGGCAGCTGCGCGAGGCCAGCGTCAAGATGGGCACCCGGCTCCTCGAAATCGGCGCGGAGATCTTTCCGTCACCGGGTCTGGCGGAGTACCGGGAGCTGGTGGGTTCCGGCCGCGCCGCCGGCCACCAGCCCCTGGCGTTCGCCGTCGTCGCGCGTTCGCTCGGTGTACCGCTGCCCGAGGCCCTCGCCGCCTACCTATTCGCCGCGGTCACATCGCTGACGCAGAACGCCGTCCGGGCCATCCCGCTGGGGCAGAACGCCGGCCAGCGGCTGCTGCGGACGGCAGCCGGCGACGTCGCGGCCGCGGTCGGGCGCGCCGGCAGCCCGGACCGGTCCGACTTCGGCGCGGTCAGCCCCGGCCTGGAAATTTCGCAGATGCGGCACGAGCGCCAGCGTGCCCGCATGTTCATGAGCTAGCCACAAGAAATATGTCTGGAGAAGAATATGTCTGAGCCCATCAAAATCGGCATCGGCGGCCCGGTGGGCGCCGGCAAGACCCAGCTCGTTGAGCGCCTCACCCGCCACATGAGCCGGGACATCTCCATGGCCGCGATCACGAACGACATCTACACGATCGAGGACGCTAAGATCCTTGCGGCCAACGGCATTCTCCCGATCGACCGGATCATCGGTGTGGAAACCGGCGGGTGCCCGCACACAGCCATCCGCGAGGACACCTCCATGAACACGGCCGCGATCGAGGAACTCAAGAGGCGGCACCCGGACCTGCAGGTGATTTTTGTGGAATCCGGCGGGGACAATCTCTCCGCGACATTCAGCCCCGAACTGGTGGACTTCTCCATCTACATCATCGACGTGGCTCAAGGCGAGAAGATCCCGCGCAAAGCCGGCCAGGGCATGATCAAGTCTGACCTCTTCATCATCAACAAGACCGACCTCGCACCCCACGTCGGCGCGGACCTGACCGTGATGGAACGGGACTCGCGCGAATTCCGGGGCGTGAAGCCGTTCTGCTTCACCAACCTCAAGACCGACGAAGGACTGGACCGCGTCATCGAATGGGTGCGGCGCGATGTCCTGATGCTCGACCTGGCGTCATGAGCACGACGGCGGATTCCCCTACTGCTGTTGTCGCACCGATGGGGGAGCTTGCGTTGCGCATCGGCGTGCGCGCTGGACGGTCGGTGGCCTCGCATCAGTTTCATCAGGGCGCCTTGAGAATATTGCGGCCGCATTACCTGGATGACTCCGGACAGGTTTGTTATGTGGTGGTCAATCCTGGCGGGGCATATTTGGGGGCAGACCTCTATGTCATTGATGTGGAGGTGGAGGACGGGGCGAGGCTGCTGCTCACTACCCAGTCCGCCACCAAGATCTACCGGACGCCGGGTTCCTTCGCGGAGCAACGGACGCGGCTGCGCCTGGGGGAAGGATCGCAACTGGAATTCGCCCCGGACCAGCTGATCGCCTACCGGGAGGCCAGCTACCGGCAGAACACGCACATCACCCTGCACCCGACGTCGAGCCTGGTCATGTCCGAGGTCATCACCCCCGGCTGGTCGCCGGACGGTGCCTCGTTCCGTTACGAGGAATTGCGGCTCCGGACCGAAATTCTGGTCGAATCCTCAGGGAGGAGCGCTCTGCTGGCCCTCGACAACCTGCTGATCCGGCCGCCGACGCATGATGTGACAGGGCTGGGATTCTTGGAGGGATTCAGCCATGTGGGATCCCTGATCGTGGTCGACCGGCGGGTCGACCAGGCCCTCGCGGACGAACTCCACGTGCTGGCCGGGGGGCATGATGCCTATACCGGCGTCTCCCTGACTGCCACGGCTGATGGCATCAGCGGCCTGGTGCTCCGGTCCCTCTCGAACAGCACCGAAGAACTCAACCGGCTGCTGGGCGCCTGCAGCGCCCTGCTCCGGCAGCGATGGCACGGCACGGCGCCGCTGGACCTCAGGAAATACTGATGACCACATTGACCGGATTCGCCGCCCTGTACCGCCGGCGCGAGCAGCTCCCGTTGCGGACCCGGCTGCTTGTCACCTTCGGCGCCGTAGTCGCCCTGCACGCGGCCGCCGTCGTGCTTCTCCTGGCCGCTCTGGTGACGGCCGGTGAACCGCTGGCGCTGGGCCTGGTGCTGACTGCCTATCTGGCGGGCATCAAACACAGCTACGACTGGGACCACCTCGCCGCCATTGACAATTCGACGCGCAAGTTCGTGGCCCAGCACCAAGACCCCGTGAGCGTCGGTTTCGCCTTCAGTCTCGGCCACAGTTCGGTGGTGATCCTGTCCGGGATCCTCGTGGTGGGCGGCGCCGCGATGGTGGGCCAGTTTATGGAGGACGGCACCACCGGAAACCTTGTGCTGGGGCTGATCGGCAGCGGCGTCTCGGGGATCTTCCTGCTGGCCATCGGGCTGTTCAACGGATCCGCCTTCATCCGGGCCACGCAGGCCTACCGGAGGGTGCAGGGCGGTAGCGCAGTGCGGGCGGAGGATCTTGAGGCCAAGGGATTCGTGGCCCGGCTGCTGGCGAAGCCCCTGTCCCGCGTGCAGCGGCCGCGGAACATCTACGTCATTGGCTTCCTTTTCGGGCTGGGTTTCGACACAGCCACCACGATCGGCCTGCTGGTGATGGCGGCGGCCGCCTCCCTGGCCGGGGTCTCCCCGCTGGCCCTCCTGGCGCTTCCGCTGGCATTCACGGCGGCGATGACGCTGTGCGACACCGCCAACGGGGTAGCCATGATGCGCATGTACAGCTCCGCCATCTACAATCCGCAGCGGAAGTTGGGCTTCAATGCGCTGATTACCGGCATCTCCGCTGTGTCGGCCCTGGCCATTTCATTCATCACCCTGGGCGGGTTCTTCAACTCCGCATTCGGCCTCGAGGATCCCGTGACCACCTGGCTCGGACAGATCGACCTGGGCGAGGCCGGGCTGCTGCTGGTGGCCTGCCTGTTGACCATCTGGGGAGTAGCCTCCGTGCGCGGGCGCCTGGCCGCGGCACGCCGGCCAACTAGCCGGCCGGCGTCCCGGGTTTGCCTGGCCGGCGGGCGGGACGTGGCGTCCCGCCCGCAGGCGGCGTCTTAGCCGAAGCTGGCGACGTAGCTGGGAACCCCGACGGCGTCCGTCGACACCGGCGCGCCGGTGTCGTTGATGACATGGTCCAGGGTCCCGGCGCCGAGGTTGACCGTCAGCAGGCCGTGGAGCTTAACTCCGGGCGTGACCGGTACTTCGAAGCCCCGGGTGGCGTGAATTGTGGGGTCGACGTTGTTGTAGACGTAGCTTCCCCCGCCCCAGAGTTCGTGGGTCTTGACCGAATCGGCGATCTTGTAGCCCGCCCAGCCAAGGACTCCGTCATGCTGCCAGGCGGCCTGGTTGGGAGCGTCGTAGGGCAGTTCGTTCTGGAAGAACACCGTCTTGCCGTGCTCGCCGTTCCAAATGACGTTGTACTGCTGGTAGTGCTCCACGAACAAGCCGGTGGCCGTGACATGGTCGCCGTTGATGATGACGCCGTTGTCCCCTGTGTTGGTGGTCCAGCCGACGCCGTTTCCATGGTCTGCCCGCCAGGCCCAGATGTGGTCCAGGAGCACGTTGTCGCTGTTGACTTCCAGGCTGAGCGAGGCCTTGCCCACGTGCGGGCCGCCGATACGGAAGAACACGTCGTGGAGCGTGGTGGGATTGGCCGGATCGCTGCGATTCAGTGAGGTCGGGGATCCGCCGGCCGCTGGATTCTTGGCCTTGCCGATGCGCATCAGCGCGGGCGAGTTCACGTCGCCGGCATCCACCGTGACGGCGGCGATGTCGACGCCGGGGACATCCGCGACGGTCAGCGGTACGGCGCCGTTGACCGCGGTGAGGGTTGCCATCCCGAGCCCGAGGACGACGGTGTTGGCACGCTTGACCTCGATGCTCTGGTCGATGTCGTAGACCCCTGGAGTCAGCAGCAGGTTCTTGCCGCGGGCCAATTGGGAGTTGATGGTCTTCACCGAATCGCCGGGGCTGGCCACGTAGAAGTCGGACAGCGGGATGCTGCGGCCGGCCGTCGGACCGTTTTCCCATGTGGTCCCGGCGGAGTCCGTGCGGACCGCGGGAACGAAGACGCCGTACTTGCCTGCGGCGTCAAAGGTGAGGTACGGCTTCTCCCGGCTGACCGGGGTGCTCGCCAGGTTGGTGTACGGCGGATTCGGGAACGACTGCGCCGGGGCACCCTCCACACCGGAAAAGACCTGGTTCCAGACCCCGTTGGACCAGTCGCCGATGCTGCTGTCGCGCACGAAGTACTGCTGCTGTGAGCCGTTGATGACGGGGCCGGTCTTCGAATCGGAAATGAAGCCGCCGCTGGCGAACTGCGGCCCGGCGGTGCAGTAGTCCATCAGGGAGAGGTTGCCGCCGGTGACGTTGACCCGCCGCATGGGGGAGGCCTGCGAGGCAGCCCAGAAGTTGGCCGAGCCGCGGCAGCCGTCGAGACCGGTGACGTTGATGGTGAGGTTGGACAACGAGCGCCAGAAGTTGTTCAGTGCGATGCAGTTGTCCGCGGTCAGGCACCGGTTGTAGACGTCAACGTGCCCGTTGATGGTGACATCCGTGGGTGAGGCGCCCAGGCCCGCGACCTCGGTCGAGTATCCAACCTGGACGATGAGGGGCTCCTCGGCGCTGCCGTAGGTGCCGGGCTTGAACAGCAGGGAGTACCGGTTGGCTCCCATTTCGTCGTCGACCTGTTCGGCCGCAATGGAATCGACAGTGGCCTGAATCTCAGCCACCGGCATGCTGGGGTCGAAGATGCGGACGTTGGGACCGAAGCCGGGGTCTTCTGCCTGCGGGACGGCCGGGGCGGCGGCTTGGGTTGGTGCCGGGGCGGGCGCCTGTGGCGTGGCCGCCACCGAGGCGGCCGCCACTCCACCGCCGCTGCCGATCAGGCCGATGAGGAGGGCGGCGGTGCCGGCGATGGAGCGGACCCGGAGGCGCCGTGGCTGCTGAATCTCAGCCAGGGCTGCCGCCGGTCGAGCGGGAAATTGGGCTAGCGGCATTGCTGGTCCTGTTCTCTGGGGGTGTGGGAGCGCTCCCGCACTGGAGCGTAGCACCGCCCCCGGCGGTGGGCAAGGGTTCGATCCCCTGGGGAGTACCCGCTCTTGACAATGCGATGTGAGGTAGGACACCATGTCCGTGAGAGCGCTCCCACACGGACCGCCCAGCTCGCCGATGGTGGGCCTGCCCCCATCCGGCACCGGCACCTTTTCTCCGGCGCTGTGAAACGGATGGAACTTTGACGAAGGAGTCTCCCCTGTGAAAAACCCCAGCAAATTCTCTGTGCTGTCGGCTGCGGCCGCCTGCCTGGCCCTGTCGCTGACGGCCTGCGGATCCTCCGCTCCCGAGAAAGCCGGCGCCGGGGAGGTCACCGGCTCAAAGCCGGTGACACTGACCGTTGGCACCTTTAACGAGTTCGGCTACGAAAAGCTTTTTGAAGAATACGAAACGTTGAACCCCAACGTCACGATCGAGCACAAGAAGGCCGCCACAAGCAACGAAGCCCGCGATAACCTCACTACCCGGCTGGCAGCCGGATCCGGCCTGTCCGATATCGAAGGCGTTGAGGTGGACTGGTTGCCCGAGCTGCTGCAGTACCCCGACCGCTTCACCGACCTGAGCGACCCGGCTGTCGAAGGACGCTGGCTGGACTGGAAGGCCGACGCCGCGAAGACTGCCGATGGGAAGCTTCTGGGCTACGGAACGGACTCCGGACCCGAGGCGGTCTGCTACAACGCCGAGCTGCTCAAAAAGGCGGGCATGCCCACCGAGCGCGAAGAAGTCGCGAAGATGCTGGGCGGGACCTGGGACAGCTACTTTGAGGCCGGCAAGAAGTTCAAGGCCGCCAACCCGGGCGCGGCGTGGTTCGACTCCGCGGGGGCCATCTACCAGGGAATGAGCAACCAGCTCGAGAAGGCCTATGAGGAGGAAGACGGCACCGTCATCGCGACGGAAAACCAGAAGGTGAAGGACATCTACAACCAGGTGCTGACAGCCTCCACGGATGATGGACTTTCGGCCCACCTCAAGCAGTGGAGCGACGACTGGGCCGCCGGGTTCCAGACGAACGCGTTCGCAACAACCCTGTGCCCGGGCTGGATGCTCGGTGTTATTGAAGGCAACGCTGCCGGGGTGACCGGCTGGGACGTCGCCAACGTCTTCCCCGGAGGCGGCGGTAACTGGGGCGGCTCCTACCTGACGGTCCCCACCCAGAGCGAACACCAGGCCGAGGCCAAGAAACTGGCCGGCTGGCTGACCGCCCCCGAGCAGCAGATCAAGGCCTTCACGGCGAAGGGCACCTTCCCGAGCCAGAAGCAGGCGCTGGAAAGCAACGAACTGCTCGGCGAGACGAACGCCTTCTTCAACGGTGCCCCCACCGGTCAGATCTTCGCCGAGCGGGCCAAGGCCGTTGACGTAACCCCGTTCAAGGGCACCAAGTTCTTCGCCATCAACGACGCCATGCAGCAGGCACTCACACGCGTGGACGTCGACAAGACGGACGACGCCGCCTCCTCCTGGGAGAAGTTCGTCACCGCCGTGAAGTCCCTGTAAGCCATGACGATCACGGACCAGGTCAAGCCCCAAAGCGTCGGTGATGAGCCGCCGCCGCCGGGCGGCGGCAAGAGCGTCCGACGTCTGGCGTTCTCCCAGCAGGTCTCCAAGTGGGATGTGAAACTTTCCCCGTACCTCTACATTTCCCCGTTCTTCCTCCTGTTTGCCGTCACGGGTCTTTTCCCGCTGCTGTACACGGGCTGGGTTTCGCTGCACAACTGGAACCTCATCGGCGGGCAGGGGAAGTTCACGGGCCTGGAGAACTATGCGTTCGTCCTGGCGCAGCCCTACTTCTGGAACGCCGTCGGCAACACCCTCAGCATCTTCATGCTGTCCTCCGTTCCCCAGGTTGTCATTGCCCTGCTGATAGCGGCGGTGCTGGATGCGAACCTGAGGGCCCGGACGTTCTGGCGGATGGGGGTCCTGGTGCCGTTCGTCGTCGCGCCGGTGGCGGTGGGCCTGATCTTCAACAACCTCTTCGCGGACCAGTTCGGTCTGATCAACGAGATTCTGAAGGCTCTCGGCCTGGATCCGGTCCGCTGGCATTCCGAGTCGCTGGCCAGCCATACGGCGATCGCCACCATGGTGAACTTCCGCTGGACCGGCTACAACGCCCTCATCTTCCTCGCGGCCATGCAGGCGATCCCGAGGGACGTGTTCGAAGCTGCGACGATCGACGGTGCCGGCCGGCTGCGGCAGTTTTTCTCTGTCACCGTTCCGATGCTGCGGCCCACCGTGATCTTTGTGGTGATCACCTCCACCATCGGCGGACTGCAGATCTTCGATGAGGCGCGGGTGTTCGACCAGTCCGGGCTGGGCGGGGCGGACAGGCAGTGGCAGACGCTGACCATGTACATCTGGGAACTTGGCTGGGGCCAGCGGAACTTCGGCAGGGCCTCCGCCGTGGCGTGGCTGCTCTTCGTGATGATCGTGCTGATAGCCCTGCTCAACTTCATCATCACCAAGCGCATAGCAAGCCAGGGAGGCCGCAAATGAGCTCCATCCCCATGATCGAACAGAGCGCAGGCAAGGGCGCCGCCCGGGCCGCCGCACGGCGGGGGCCCGGCAGCGGGCGCAGAACGGGAACCTCCAGCGTCCGCCGGCCCGGCTTCCTGACGTACGGTTTCCTCGGAGCCGTCCTGCTCGCGTCCCTCTTTCCCCTGTACTGGTCCTTCCTTGTAGGCAGCCACGACAACACGGTCCCGAGCCGCGGCATCCCGCTGCTGCCCGGCGGAAATTTCCTCGCCAACGCGGAGAAGGTCTTCGACAGCATCCCGTTCTGGAAGGCCATGGGCAACAGTCTCATCGTCTCCAGCGTGACTGCGGCCTCCGTTGTGGTGTTCTCCACCCTCGCCGGCTTTGCCTTCGCCAAGCTTCGGTTCCGGGGGAGCAAGGGGCTGCTGGTCTTCGTCGTCGCCACCATGGCCGTCCCGACGCAGCTGGGTGTGGTCCCGCTGTTTATCGTGATGTCCAAGCTGGGCTGGACCGGCTCGCTGTGGGCTGTCATCATCCCCGGTGTTGTGACGGCCTTCGGGGTGTTCTGGATGACCCAGTATCTCCGGGACGCCCTTCCGGATGAGCTCATCGAGGCGGTGCGGATGGACGGCGCCTCGATGATCCAGGCCTTCTGGTACATCGGATTTCCGGCTGCCCGGCCGGCTGCTGCCATGCTGGCCCTGTTCACTTTTGTAGCCACCTGGACGAACTTCTTCTGGCCATTCATCGTCCTGGACCCCTCCAACCCCACGTTGCCGGTGGCGCTGCAGCTGCTGCAGGCCGCACACTTTGTGGACTACTCGGTGGTGCTGGCAGGTGCGGTCCTGGCCACCGTGCCGCTGCTGCTGTTGTTTGTCGCTGCAGGCCGCCAGCTCGTTTCCGGAATCATGCAAGGAGCAGTAAAAGGATGAACACCACCCCACTACCATTCCCCGAAGGCTTTCTGTGGGGGGCGGCCACAGCTGCCTACCAGATCGAAGGGGCGGCCCACCTCGGCGGCAGAAAGGACTCAATCTGGGACACGTTCTGCCGGGTTCCCGGCGCGGTCGCCGATGGCCACAATGGCGACGTCGCCTGCGACCACTACCATCGCACTGCCCAGGATGTGGCGTTGATGAAGTCGCTGCACCTGAAGGCGTACCGGTTTTCGGTGTCCTGGGCCCGCTGCATGCCGGACGGCAGGACACCGAATCCTGAGGGGATCGCGTTCTACTCCCGTCTGGTGGATGAACTGCTCGCCGCAGGCATCACCCCCTGGCTGACGCTCTACCACTGGGACCTGCCGCAGGCCCTGGAGGACGAGGGCGGCTGGGCCAACCGGGAGACCGCCCGGCTTTTCGCCGCCTACGCCGCCGTGCTGCACGAGGCGATCGGTGACCGGGTGCGGATCTGGACTACCCTCAACGAACCGTGGTGTTCGGCGTTCCTTGGCTACGCCGCCGGCGTCCACGCCCCGGGCCGGCAGGAACCGGCGACCGCCCTCGCGGCAGCCCACCATCTGCTGCTCGGGCACGGGCTCGCCGTTGCCGAACTGCGCCGGCGTGACCCGGACGTGAGCCTCGGCATCACCCTGAATCTCACCGTTGCTGATCCGGCCGACCCCGGCTCCGCGGACGACCGGGACGCGGCCCGCCGCATCGACGGGCTGCACAACCGGATCTTCCTGGATCCGCTCTTCCGCGGCGAGTACCCCGCGGACGTGCTCGAGGACGTTGCCGGACTCGGGTTCGACACCGTCGTGCAGGACGGTGACCTGGCCGTCATCTCGGCGGCCGTGGACTTGCTGGGCGTCAATTACTACCAGGGCGAGGCCCTCACCAAGGCCGCGTCTCCTGCCGACCATCCGGACCGCCCGGAAACCGTGACGACGACGGCGCAGGCCGCGCCGGAGTCCGTCGGCCGGCCTGCGGCATCACCGTTCGTCTCCGCTGACGGCGTGCACTCGGTGCCGCGCGGGCTGCCGGTGACGGGCATGGGCTGGGAGGTCCAGCCCGAAGGCCTGTTCAGGCTGCTGACGCGGCTCCAGCGCGAGTACACGGGACCGGCCGGTATCCCGATCTACATGACCGAAAACGGTGCCGCCTACCCGGACGTTCCCGACGCCCAAGGCTTCGTCGACGACCAGGACCGGCTGGCCTATTTTGACGCACACCTGCGGGCGGTGCGGGAGGCGATCGACGCCGGCGCGGACGTCCGCGGCTACCTCGCGTGGTCGCTGCTGGACAACTTCGAATGGGCCTACGGGTACCACCAGCGCTTCGGTCTGGTCCGGGTGGACTACGAGACCCTGGAGCGGATACCCAAAGCCAGCGGCCTCTGGTACGCGAAGGTGGCCGCGTCGAACGCTGTACCGGCCCACCAGATGGTCTCGCACATGGGATGACCGGGGATGTCGTATTCTCAAAGTGATGAGCGAACAGATCCACCGGGGTGTCCGGCCCGAACCGGCGAGGCCAAGCCCCACCCTTGAAGACCTCGCGAAGGCGGCGGGAGTGTCCCGCTCGACCGCCTCGCGGGCCATCAACGGCGGCTCCCGGGTCAGCCCGGAAGCCCGGGCAGCCGTGGACGCCGCCGTCGTTGCCCTTGGCTATACCCCGAACCCGGCGGCACGGAGCCTCGTCACCCGGCGGACCTCATCGATCGCCCTGGTCATCAACGAACCCGATGCCCGCGTCATGATGGACCCGTTCTTCGCCGCCGTGATCACCGGGGTGACGGAGGCGCTGCGCGAGACGGAAATGCAGTTGGTCCTGCTGATGTCCCGTGCCGGCGGCGACCCCTCCCGGACGGTCCGCTACCTGCGCGGCGGCCACGTCGACGGAGCCATTGTGGTCTCGCATCACAAAGCGGATGGCTGGACCGAGGAGCTCGCCGCGTCCGGGCTGCCCACCGTATTCATTGGCCGGCCCTGGGACGCGGATCTCGGCATCCACTACGTTGACGTGGACAGCTTTCAGGGCGCCCGGCTGGCGGCGCTCCACCTTGCGGCAGCCGGGCGCACCCGGCTCGGAACCGTCACCGGCCCGCTGGACATGACGGCCTCGGCGGATCGGCTCGCCGGCTGGCATGCGGGCCTCCGGGAAGCCGGACTCCCGCCGGGCCCGGTCGCCCACGGAGACTTCACCGCCGCCGGAGGCGCCCAGGCCACGGAGCAGCTGCTGGCCCAGGACGGAGGCCTGGACGGCATCTTTGCCGCCTCCGACCTCATGGCCCGCGGCGCGATCACGGCCATCCGGGCCTCGGGGCGGACGGTCCCCGGGGACGTCGCCGTCGTCGGTTTTGACGACCACGTGTCGGCTCCGGGCGAGCTGCCCCTGACCACGATCAACCAGCCCATGGTGGAAATGGCCACTGAGGCGGGCCGTCTCCTCCTCGCTGACATCGAAAATTCGGGTGCAGACCGCGATCCGGTGATCTACCCGGCGCGACTGGTTGTGCGGGCCAGCAGCGGGCCGAAGGGCGGGTAGGCCCGAAAGCCGTGGGCGTCATTACGGCTGGAGCGGTGCCGGCCCTGATCGGGTAGCAGCTGGTGACTGCGCCTGCTGCGTCTCCGCCTGACGGGTCGCGGCCCAGCTGGCCAGCAGCCGCAGCGCGTCCCCGGTGGGAGAACCGGGCTCGGCGGTGTAGACAAGCAGCGACAGCCCGGCGTCGGCCGCGAGATCCAGGCCCTCGTACATGAGGTGGAGGTCCCCGACCACGGGGTGCCGGAAGTGCTTGAGCCCGGTGTAGTGCTGACGCACGTTGTGGGCAGCCCACCGGGTGCGGAACTCCTCACTGCGTGTGGAGAGTTCCCCGACGAGGTCGGTCAGGCCCCGGTCGTAGGGGTCACGGCCGGCCTCGGTCCGCAGGATCGCCACCGTGTCATTCGCGGCACGCTCCCAGTCCGGGTAAAACCCGTAGGCCCGGCTGTCCAGGAAGATGAACCGGGCGTGGTTGGCCGGCCGGACAGGGCTGGCGTACATCTCGGAATACAGCGCGTAGCCGAGCTGGTTGGCGGCAAGGATATCCAGGCGTCCGTTGCGCACGAACGCCGGGGCGTTGGTCATCGCGTCGAGCATGAGTTGCACGGACGGACGGACGGGCTGGGTGGCGGGGCGGCGTCGCTGCGGCTTGCGGCTGGTGCTGGAGGCCCGGGCGAGGTCAAACAGGTGGGCCTGCTCCGCCTCGTCGAGCTGCAGCGCCCGCGCCAGGGCTTCCAGGACTCCCTCGGAGACGCCGGAGAGGTTTCCGCGCTCCAGCCGGGTGTAATACTCGACACTGACCCCGGCCAGCATGGCAACCTCGCCGCGGCGCAGTCCGGGGACCCGGCGGTTGCCGCCGTAGACGGGCAGACCCGCCTGTTCCGGGGTGATTTTCGCCCGCCGGGTGGCCAGGAAGTCCCGGGTCTCGCTCTGGTTGTCCATACCTTCAACGTTAGAGGGTGCGGCCCCGTAAGGGAGTCCCTGCCAGTACCCCTTACAGCAGGGCCTCCCTCTCCGGCAGCTGAGTAGTGTTTGATGGATAGTGCCCCCGATGACGTCCGGGCCGAAAGGCCGCACCTGACCGGTGCCGGACGCCGGGGCACCCCCCAAACCATCCAAAAGCAGGAGATCCATGCTTACCGTTAACGCTTACGCCGCCACTTCCGCGACGGAATCCCTCGTTCCGACCACCATTGAACGCCGGGACGTTGGCCCGCACGACGTCCTGATCGATATCAAGTTCGCCGGCATCTGCCACTCCGACATCCACACCGTCCGCGGCGACTGGGGCCCCCAGCAGTACCCGCTGGCACCGGGCCACGAAATCGCCGGCATCGTCACCGAGGTCGGTTCGGCCGTCACCAAGCACGCCGTCGGCGACCGGGTCGGCGTCGGCTGCATGGTGAATTCCTGCCGCGAATGCGTCAACTGCCAAAAGGGCGAGGAACAGTACTGCCTCGCCGGGAACACGGGCACGTACGGCGCCGTCGACCGCGACGGAACGATCACCCAGGGCGGCTATTCCACCCATGTGGTGGTGACCGAGGACTTCGTCGTACAGATCCCGGAGGGCATCGAGCTCGACGTCGCCGCGCCGCTGCTTTGCGCCGGCATCACCACCTACTCGCCGCTGCGCCACTGGGGGGCGGGACCCGGCAAGAAGGTGGCAGTCGTGGGGCTCGGCGGACTCGGACACATGGCCGTCAAGCTCGCCCACGCCATGGGCGCCGAGGTGACCGTGCTGTCACAGTCGCTGAAGAAGCAGGAGGACGGGCTCAAACTGGGCGCCGACCACTACTACGCCACCAGCGACGAAAACACCTTCACGGATCTGGCGGGCTCCTTCGACCTGATCATCAACACCGTCAGCGCGAAGATCGACATCAGTTCCTACCTGCAGCTGCTGACCCTCGACGGCGCCCTGGTGAACGTGGGCGCCCCGGCGGAACCGCTGCCGGTGAACGCGTTCGCCCTGATTATGGGACGCCGGTCCTTCGCCGGATCCATGATCGGCGGCATCCGCGAGACCCAGGAAATGCTTGACTTCTGCGCCGAGCACAACCTTGGCGCCGAAATCGAGGTCATCCCGGCCGAGAAGATCAACGACGCCTACGAGCGCGTGCTCGCCTCCGACGTGCGCTACCGTTTCGTGATTGACACCTCCACGCTGAGCTAGTCTCCGCGGCCGCGGCAAAGAGTGAGGCAAGGGGCCCGGCCGGTTTCAACCGGCCGGGCCCCTCCTGGTTCTGCTGGGCGGAAGATGGTCCTTGCCCGCGGCCGGTTCGGCGGGCACGCTGGCAGGATGACCAAACTGCATCCCGACGCCAACTTTTCCGGCCTGGACATCTCCGCGGGGATCGAAGCGGAGCCCGACGGCGTCCTCGCGCTGGACCCGGAACTGGCCGCCATCTGGACCCTTGCGGCGCCGTACCTGTTGGTTCGCGACAACGACGCCCACACGCTCTACGCCTTCGGGCTGGCCCGGGCGCTTCTCGAGGCGCACCCCGAGGCGGACGCCGCCGTCGTCCTCCCCGCGATCATGCTGCACGACATCGGCTGGTCCCGGGTGCCGCCCGCGGAGGTCCTGCAGGCAATTGCGCCCGGCGGCGGCAAGCCGGACCTGGTGCTGCTGCACGAGAAGGAAGGCGCCCGGCTCGCCGCCGGGATCCTCGCCGAGGCCGGGTACGACGCCGGGAAGGTGCCGGCCATCCTGGACATCATCGACGGCCACGACTCCCGCCGCGAGGCGATGTCGATCGAGGACGCGATCGTCAAGGACGCGGATAAGACCTGGCGGCTCAGCCCGCACGGCATCGACACGGTGATGGATTGGTTCGGCCTGGACCGCGGGCAGGCGCTGCGGCTGTGCAGCCAGCGGGTCCACGGGCATCTGTTCACCGCGGAGGCCCGGGCCATGGCCCGGGCACTGTCCGCGCTGGAATCGGTGACGCTGTGGCCGCAGCGGCAGGCGCTGCCCGGCGCGGGATAGGGCGCCAGCCGGGGGCGCACCGGGGCCATGCTGCAGAGTATCGTCCCAGCTCAGGCCTAGAATGAGCACGATGATGCCTGTAGAAGCTGTCGCCGCCGAAGGGAAGAATTCCCTGAGCGTGCGCGCGGGGATCATTGAATCCGTCTGGCGTCCCGGCTCGTTTGTTGACGTCGACGACGCCAAGGACGCCATGCTGGCCGTGGCTCGACTCAGCGGAGGCACCCCGATGCCGATGCTCTCCGAAATGACCGATGTGGAGATCAGCGCCGCCGCCCGGTACGAGTTCGCGCAAACCACCGGTGTGCTGGCCATCGCGGTCCTCGGATCCAGCGCAGTGGACCGCGTGGTTGCCGCCGCCATGAGCCGCCACACCCTGTACCCGCACGAGTTCTTTACCTCCAGGAACGCCGCCATGACCTGGCTGGCGGACGTCGTCAAAGGCCGGGGCTAGGTTCTCCCTGCTCAGACTCCGCTCAGGGTGTCGATGTAATCCAGCGTTTTGGCGCTGACATGCCGCACGGCCGCAAGGTCCTCCCGGAGGGCTGTTCTCCTGGCCGGGTCACCGAGCGCGGCTCGGAGTTCCACGACCGTCTCGATGCCCTGGCGCTCGAACACGCGTGTGATGTCCTCGACCTGGGCCAGGCGGCCCGGCGACGGCCAGCTGATAACGTCCGAGAGCTTCCCCGTCTCAAGGTGCTGGCGGAACCCGCTGGTCGTGGCGGCATCCGGCCATGCCGCAATCAAGGCGTCAACGCGCGGCTTGACGGTCTCGTGGTAGTTCTGCCGTCGCTGCAAGGTGGCATCGACAATGATCGCCCCGATGTGGTCCCAACCACGGCTGGCTTCGGTCGAGGCGTCTGTGCCGTGGGAGTCCTTTGGCGCCGGAAGGTTGGCAGCATCATTATCGCTAGTCATAAGTGAATACTTCCATGAGCCGGACGTGAGCGTGTGGCTGCGGCAGTCGAGGTCGGGGGAGGGGATCCCGCCAAACATATCTACGAGGGCAAGAAATCCGGGTCCTTGCCTAATCTGGCCCTGCCGCCTTCGGAGGGAAGACGTGAACCCAACGCGCAGCCATTGCCCTTGGTGTCTGCGTTGCATAGCCTAACCATGCCGAGCAGGGAGAAGGCCATGAAGCTGACAGTGACCGAGTTCGTGAGCATCGACGGCGTATCGCAGGGCCCGGGATCGCCTGAGGAAGACACCAGCGACGGGTTTACCCGGGGTGGATGGCTTGTCCCCTACATGGACCAAACATTCATCCGCCAGGCCGCGGAGTGGCTCAGCCGGGCCGACGCGCTCTTGCTCGGCCGGCGCACCTACGACGCCTTCGCGAGGGACTGGCCGCAGATCACAGATCCGAACGATCCCTTCACCCCGTCCATGAACAACCTGCCGAAATACGTCGCCTCGCGCACCTTAACCAGGGGCACATGGAATCCGACCACGATCCTCTCCGCCGACGTCGCAGCCGAGGTCGCGGAGCTCAAACAGCAACCCGGACGGGAACTCCAGATCCACGGAAGCGCTCGGCTCGTCCAGTCCCTGCTAGCCGCAGGGCTGATCGATGAGTTCCGACTCGTGATTGCTCCCGTCATCGTCGGTCTCGGTCGCCGCCTCTTCCCCGACGGCGGCCCGTCCGTGGGACTGCGCCTGGTCAGCAGTCAGACCACCCCTGGCGGACTCACCCTCCAGGTCTACGAACAAGCTGGACTCGCCACCTACGCGACCTACACGGGCGTCTCCGATCTGCCCTAGCAGTCAGACCTGCAGCCTTTTAGTGAGGCCCGACACCGCCTCATAATAGGGCTGAGCACCAAAGCGGTGCCGCAGAGAAGAGCCGACGGCTGGCGCCGTCGGAGGAGAGGAGTCCTCGCATGACGAAGTACCTGATCTCGTTCCCCGGTGAGGCCATGGTGTTCCCCGAGGAGGACTTCGAGGCTGTGGTCGAAGCCTCGCATGCCGTCATCGACGAGGCCAAGGCGGCGGGCGTGTACGTCTTCGGCGGCGGCATCGATGAGGACGTAGACCCCGTGCTCGTGGCCGGTGACGGCACCGTCACCGAGGGCACGTACCCAGGGCACAAGGTGCCCAACGGCGGCTACACCGTTCTCGAGCTGCCCTCGCGGGAGGCTGCACTCGAGTGGGCCGCGAAGATCGCCGTCGCCTGCCGCTGCTCGCAAGAGGTCCGGCAGTTCCAGTACGACCCGGCCAGCTGACGAGGGCAACCTCAACCAAAGGGTCGTGCATTGCGCGCCCATAACGAAAGAAGCGCAGCAGCGCACAGGGCGGGTGCCGTCGATCGACGGCACCTCGCTGGCCTATTCGTCGATCGGACCCGGGTGGCCATTGAAGGCTAAGCGCGGCCTTTTAGGATCAGGTTCCAGTACACCTGGGGGAAGATATCGCGGTCCACAACCCATGATGCGCGGCTTTCTTTCCACGTTGGCACCTTCGGGACAGAGGGCATGGGCCGGTACTGGTCATCGAACTCAGCGAAGACAACCGTTGCGCGGGAAACCGTGAAGGGGCACACCGAATATCCGTCGTACTTCTCCGTCAGGGGATTGCCCTTCCGGGCCGCTACCAGGTTCTTGGCCAAGACCTTCGTCTGCTTTCGCAACGCACCGCCGGACTTGGAGTTGGTGGTCGCCGCGGCATCCCCCAAAGACCAGATGTCCGGAAAACGGACGTGCCGGAGGGTCTGCGGATCCACCTCCACAAATCCGCCGGAGTCGCCCGGAGCGGGCAGCTCCGTGGCTTTGAGCCAGTCCGGGGCCGACTGCGGCGGGACGGCATTGAGCACGTCGTAGTGCAGCTCCTCGGTGGCTCCGGTTGCATTGTCCCGGATCAGCGCGTTCTGTGCCGCAGCGTCCACCGAAACCAGTTCGCTATTGAGACGCAGTTCAATGCCGTACTCGGCAATCTTGCGGTTCAGCTCGTCATCCACTCCGGGCACTCCGAACACGGTGGGGTACGGCTGCACCATGACTACCCGAATGTCCTGGAGCACCCCCTGCTCCCGCCAGTAATCGCAGGCCAGGTACATCGGCTTCTGTGCGGCGCCGCCGCACTTGATGGGGCCTGAGGGCATGGTGAAAACGGCGGTCCCGGCCGTGAGGCCGCTGAGCAGCGTCCAGGCCTTGGCTGCCAGGCTGAATTCATAGTGGGACGCGCCGGACGGGGAATGGACGGCCTCTGCCAGACCAGGGATCTTGTCCCAGTCCAGCTGCAGGCCGGGGCAAACCACCAAGTGGCCAAACCCCAGTTGCCCGCCCGAGGCCAAAGTCACCGTGTTGCCTGCCGGGTCGATGTCCACTGCGCCGTCCCGGATCCATTCCACGCCCCGCGGCATAACGTTGCGCTGGGGCCGGCTGGCTTCCGAGGCCTTAGCCCTCCCGCCGGCGATGTGGGAAAACAGCGGCTGGTAGAAGTGGTGGTCCTGGGGCTCCACCACGGCTACATCCTTAACCCCGTAGCGATGGAGGCGCGCCGCGAGGGAAACTCCGGCGTTACCCCCGCCGATAATGAGGACTTCGCGGTACTGCCCGGCCATGACGTTACTTCCTTACAGTCAGGGCAGAGGCTTTGTGGGCTGCCCGGGCGCCGGTTTTAGCGGACTCCACGACGTACTGCGGCTCGTCCTCACTGGCCCGGTGGGTTTTTCCGTCCACCTCGAAGTCACTGACTTTTTTCTGCACGATCTTGCCGTGGGTGGGGCCCTGGGGCGTGTTCCATTCCACGGGTGTTCCCTTGCTCAGCGACATCGGTGCTCCTCGGATAGGACGGTTCCAGCAGCGCATGGGTGACCTGCAACCGGAGCCTCAATAGTAAGCATGATGAGCTTTATTGGGTATGGTCCGCTGGCTGCCGGGATCCTGTTACGTCAGCCCGGCTCCCGGCAGCAACGCGACGGCCGCCCTCCTCTCACTGCACGTTGTGCTACCTTGCATTGCCGGACCACGAGGCGCCGCGTCTGCCCGGCAGGCAAGAACGAACCGAACCGTTTGGAGTCCGAAACGATGCCCAGTAACACCAAGCTGTCCCGCATCCTCGATGCCGGAGCGAACCTGACCGTGGACGGCGCACTTGCCACCGAGCTCGAAGCGCACGGCTGCGATCTGGAAGACCCGTTGTGGTCGGCTAAAGTCCTTCTGGAACAGCCTCACCTCGTCAAGCGCGTACACCTCGATTACTTCCGCGCCGGAGCAGCGGTCGCCATCACGGCAAGCTATCAGGCCACGACCCTGGGATTTGCGCGGCGCGGCCTCGGCGAAGAAGAGGCCTTGGAACGGGTGGGGTTGAGTGTGCGCCTGGCCGATGAGGCGCGCCGCGAGTACCTCGTCGAAAACCCGGATGCGGGCCCCCTGCTGGTTGCTGGGTCGGTCGGACCCTACGGCGCGTACCTCGCGGACGGATCGGAATACCGGGGCGACTACGTCCTCAGCCGAAACGAGTTTTTGGAGTTCCACCGGCCTCGAATCGCGGCGCTGGTGGACGCCGGAGCGGACTTTCTGGCCTGTGAGACGCTGCCTTCATTGCCGGAGGCCGAGGCCCTGGTGGCACTCATGAAAGAGTTCGACGTCGAGGCCTGGCTCTCCTTCACGCTGAGGGATGGCGGCCACATCAGTGACGGCACGCCGCTGGCTCAGGTGGCAGAGCTCTGCAGGGATCAGCCGCTCGCGGTGGCGATCGGCGTAAACTGTGTGCCGCTGGAGCTGGTCTCCCCAGCCCTGGAGGCCTTGGGCAACGCCACCGAAACGCCACTGATCGCCTACCCAAATTCGGGAGAAACTTATGACGCAGTCACCAAGACTTGGGGGCCGGCCGCGGCCGGGGACCGCCCGGCGGGCCCTCATAGCAAAACGCCCCTAAGCCTTGCGGAGGGAGCGCCGATCTGGCGTGAACTTGGTGCCCGGCTCGTGGGCGGATGCTGTCGAACGACCCCGCACGATATCGCCGCCGTGGCAAGGCTGTCCGGCAATCCCTGACCAGAATCTCCCGGCGGGGATTGTGCTTCAAGAACCCGCGTATTGGGCGACGGACGGGGCGCCGATTGCCATGTTGAGTTCTTCCAGGGTCGGAGGATTCGCTCCCGGGCGCTGTACGGTAATGGCCGCGGCTGCAGCTGCGGTGTGACCGAGCTGGTCCAAGACAGCTGGGGCAAAGCCCTCGGTTCCCCGGGTGAGAAAGCCCAGGATCAGGGCGGACATGTAGGAGTCTCCGGCGCCGATAGTGTCGGCAACTCTGCATTTATCGGCAGGAATGCCGACGTTAGCGGCGGCGGTCGTGAATTGTGAGCCGTGCGCGCCCTTGGTGATGACGGCAAGTCCGGCGCCCAAGCCGAGGAGGTGGGCTGCCGTTTCGTCCAGGCTTTTTTGGGGGTACAGCCATTGGGCGTCCTCGTCGCTGAGTTTGACGACGTCGGTTAAGGGCACGAGCTCTTCGAAGATGGCTTTCGCCTCCCTGTGGCTGCCGAGCAGGGCTGGCCGGATATTCGGGTCGTATGTGATCATGCAGTGTCTGTGGGCCTGTTCGAGGAGAGATTTCACGGCGCCGGCGCCGGGACTAAGGAAAGTGGCGATGGATCCGGTGTGCAGAATTCTTGGGAAGTGGGCGGGGGCTGCCGGGGCAAGGTCCCAGGAGATGTCGAAGTCGTACCTGGCGGAGCCGTCCGGTTCAAGTGTTGCTGTTGCCGATGCCGTCCGGGCCATGGATCTTGATCCGGGCAGAAGTATCACTCCTGCGCTGCGGAGATGGTTTTCGATGGCGATCCCCCGCGCGTCCGGGCCGATGGCCGTGAGCAGACCGGTGGTTACGCCGAGGCGACCAAGTCCGTAGGCGACATTGGCCGGCGAGCCGCCAGGGTGTTCCACTTGGTTGTGTGACGTAGTGACCACGTCGATCAGCGCTTCACCCACGACCATGACGTCGAGCGTCTGGTGAGGGTCGCGCCGGGCTGTTTTGAGGTAATCCATGCTGTGTCTCTCGTGGGAAGCTGATGGCGGGGCGCGTCCGAGCCACTTCAGTCCGCGGACTGGTAACCCGGTCCGCGGACTGAAATGGCGGCAGCAGTGGATCAGGCGGTGGCTGCGCCGGTCATGATCGCAACTGCATCGGTCATGGTGTGTGATTGCGGGGTGATGGTGGCAGCGCATTTGCCGAGGCGCTGGATGTGGATCCTGTCCGCTACGTCAAACACGTGGGGCATGTTGTGACTGATCAGGATGACTGGCAGGCCGCGGTCCCGGAGGTCCCGGACCAGCTGCAGGACCTGGTTGGATTCCCGGACGCCGAGAGCCGCCGTCGGCTCGTCCAGCACGACAACCTTGGAACCGAACGCCGCGGCGCGGGCCACGGCCACGGCCTGGCGCTGGCCGCCGGAGAGGTTCTCCACCGGCACTGTGACGTCCTGGAGGGTGGAGATTCCCAGCCGGGCCAATTCCTGTTTGGCCTTCGTGCGCATGCCTTTGGTGTCAAGCATCCGGAACACGCTCCCGAGGAGACCTGCACGCCGTTCTTCCCGGCCAAGGAACAGGTTGGAGGCGACGTCCAGGGCCGGCGAGACGGCAAGGTTCTGGTACACCGTTTCGATGCCGTGGGCACGGGCGTCCTGGGGGCGTTTGAAGTGGACCGGCTGCCCGGACACCATCAGCTCGCCGGTATCCGGAATTTCGGCACCGGTGAGGCACTTGATCAGCGTGGACTTTCCTGCGCCGTTATCGCCGATGATCGCCAGGACCTCGCCCGGGTAGAGGTCCAGGCTGACGCCGTCCAGCCCTACGACGCGGCCGAAGGTCTTGACGAGGTTCCGGGCCTGCAGGATGGGCTGCCGAACTTGGGTACCGGCCGGCTCCAGGTGGGTGGCGGTCATGATTTCACCTTTCGGATCCACTGGTCGATGGACACAGCGACGATGATGAGGACGCCCACGGCGAGTGTCTGGTAGAGCACGTCCAGGCCTGCGAGGGAGAGGCCGTTGCGGAAGACGCCAACGATCAGGGCGCCCAGGAGGGTTCCCCATACGGACCCGCGTCCGCCAAAGAGGCTGGTTCCGCCGATAACGACGGCGGTGATGGAGTCCAGATTCAGGTCGACGCCGGCGTTGGGACTGGCTGCGTTGGTGCGGCCGATCTGTATCCAGGCGCCGACGGCCAGGACAGCGCCGGCGGCGAGGTAAACGCTCATGAGGACTTTGTTGACGGCGATGCCGGCCAGGCGGGCGGCTTCCTTGTCATCGCCCACGGCGTAGACGTGCCGGCCCCATGCGGTCTTCCCGAGGATGAACGCGACGACGATGTAGAGCAGGAGCATTACGACGACACCGGTGGAGATCCTGACCGGGCCCACCGGGAACGTGGTTCCGGTCCAGGTGAGCAGGTCAGGCATGGCCGAACCGCGCACTGTCGCGCCGTTGGAGTAGAGCAGGGTCAGGGCGATGAAGATATTCAGCGTGCCGAGGGTGACGATGAACGGCGGGAGCCGGAACCGGGTGACCAGGAACCCGTTGAGGGCTCCGGCCGCGAGCCCAACGACCAGGCCTGCGAGGAGTGCGACGGGTGCGGGCAGTCCGTTGTTGACGGCGAGCTGGGCCACGACCATCGATGAAAGGATCATGACTGCCCCGACGGAAAGGTCGATGCCTGCGGTGAGGATGATGAGGGTCTGGGCGATGGCCAGGGTGCCGACGACGGAGACCTGCTGGGTAATCAGGGAGAGGTTTTCAACCCGCAGGAACCTGTCGTTGAGGAGGCCGAACACGACCACCGCGATGAGAAGTACGAGGGCAGGGCTGACGGCGGGGTAACGGTGGAGGATATTCCGAATCCGGCTGAGCGGCGTCTGCCGGTCAAGGAATTCCTCCGCCAGGTCGGCGTGCCCGGTGCTGGGCGGGCCGGCGGTCTGTTGCTGGGTCACGATTGATCCTGATCTTCGGTGGGGTTTGCTAGAGAAGTCCTAGCTCGATGGGTGCAGTGCGGGGAGGCCGGCAGCGGGCGCCGGCCTCCCCGGCAAAGAACTGTCTGGGCTACTTTCCCCAGCAGATGTCGGTGGCTTCGGTGGTGGTGATGCTCTTAATGCCGTCGGCCGGCTTGTCCGTGACGAGCTCGACGCCGGTGTTGTAAAAGTCCAATCCTGCGGAGTTGGCCGGCTTCTTGCCCGTCTTGGCGAGTTCCACGATTGCCTTGACGCCCAGCTCGGCCATCTTTACCGGGTACTGCTGGGCTGTGGCACCGATGACGCCGGACTTGATGTTGCCGACGCCGGTGCAGCCGCCGTCCACCGAGACCACCAGGACGTCCTTTTCCTTGCCGGCGGCCTTCAGCGCCTCGAAAGCACCCGCGGCCGCAGGTTCGTTGATCGTGTAGACGACGTTGATGTTCGGGTTTTTGGCGAGCAGGGTTTCCATGGCGGTGCGTCCGCCGTCCTCGGCGCCCTGCGAGGCCTGGTTGCCCACGATCTCGTAGTCGCCTCCCTTGCCGCCGGTGTACGTGCCGGTCTTGGCTTCATCGCCGTTCTTCTTGGCGTCGGCGGTGTCGACGCCGAGGCCCGTGAGGAAGCCCTGATCCCGGTTGTAATCAACCGAGACGACTTTGTCGTCAAAGAGATCGATGAGGGCAATGGTTGCCTTTTGCCCACCCAGCTGGGCTGCGGTCCACTTGCCGATCAGCTCGCCGGCGGCGAAGTTGTCGGTGGCGAACGTGATGTCTGCTGCGTCTGCCGGGTCCGGCGGCGTGTCCAGCGCGATGACGAACAGCCCCGCATCCCTCGCCTTCTTCAGTGCGTCCACGACGGAGGGGCCGTTGGGCGTGATCAGGATGCCCTTGTCGCCCTTGGAGATGGCGTTCTCGATGGCCTGGATCTGGGTGTCCTCGTCACCGTCAGCCTTGCCGGCTGCGAGCTTCAGGTCCACGCCCTCGGCAGCGGCTGCCTCCTTAGCGCCGTCCTGCATGGAGACGAAGAAGGGGTTGGTGGTGGTCTTTACGATCAGGGACACGCCGACCTTTTCGGCGGACGCGCTTCCGGGGGTAGCGGTGGAGGTTCCGCCGCAGGCGGAGAGGCTGAGGGTGCCGAGGGTCAGTACTGCGCCCATGGCGAGCAGGCGGTGGGTCATGGTGTGCGGGGCTTTGGAACTCAACATTGAATCTCCTGTTTTCGGGGCACTTCCGATGCCTGACAACGATGTCAGGCCTCATGTAACCAGCGTCACAAGGTAGAGTCAATGAAAATTCGATGATGAAGGACGATGTTGTGACAACGATGTCTAATCGTTACCAGGCGGACCCCGCGAAGAATCGCCCCACCATGCGCCACGTTGCAGCCTTGGCAGGCGTGGGCATCAAGACGGTTTCCCGCGTCATGAACGATGAGCCGGGCGTCTCCGAAGCCACCCGCCAGCGCGTGCTGGACGCGTCCCAGCAGCTCAACTACCAGCTGGACATGGCGGCGGGGAGTCTCCGGCGGACCGGCCGGCAGACGCTTTCGATCGGACTGTTGCTGCCCAGTGTGGCCAACCCGTTCAGCGGCGAGATCCATCGGGCCCTGGAAGACGCTCTTGCGGCCCGCGGCATCGCCGTCTTTGCCGCCAGCCTCGACGACGACCCAGAACGGGAAAAGGCCCTGGTGGCCGCCTTCCTCGGGCGGCGGGTTGATGGCCTGGTCCTCACTCCCATAGCGCGGAGCCAGTCCTACGTCATTCCGGAACACTCCCGCGATCTGCCCATGGTGTTCATCGACCGTGAACCCGTGGGCCTCGAGGCGGACGCCGTGGTGACGGACAACGCTATCGGTGCCGCCAGGGCAGCCGCCCAATTCCTGGCGCATGGTCATACCAAGCCCGCCTTCCTGGGCGACCGCACGGACATCCAGACTGCCCGGGAACGGCGGCGCGGCTTCATCGAGGAACTGGGCCGGGCCGGTATTGCAACATCGACGGTTCCGGTCCGCGACGGACTCCATGATGAGGAGGCGGCACGGCTCGCCGCGCTTGAACTGCTCAGGGCCGAGGACCCGCCAACGGCTATCTTCTCCAGCCAAAACCTCGTCACTTTCGGCGCCATGCGTGCTCTGAGGGAGCTCGGATTGAGCAATCGCGTGGCCTTGATAGGGTTCGATGACTTCACGCTTGCCGACATGATGGAGCCCGCGGTGACAGTCATCGCCCAACATCCCGAGCGGATCGGGAGGCTGGCAGCGGAGCGGCTGCTGGCCAGAATTGATGGCGACAAGCAGCCTGCGCGGACGTATGTCGTTCCCTCTGAGCTGATTCAACGAGGCTCCGGCGAAATCCGTCCTCCATCATGAGGCCATCTATGGCTGAACAACCGATTGATTTGGAAGGATACCCGTGACCAAGACCCTGTACGCCGAATTCACCGTCAAGCCCGGCAGTGAAGCCCGCGTGGCCGAAATGATGCTTGAACTAACCGAGAAAGTCCGGCAGGAACCGGGCAGTGTTCTATTCCTTCCGTACACGGGGGAGGAGAATCCCAGGGACTACTTCGTCTTCGAGGTTTATCGCGATGAAGCCGCGTTCCAGGAACACATCCGAGCCGATTATGGTGCCCGATTCAATGCGGAGCTGGCTCACCACATCGAGGGTGAGGGGTCGGCGCTGACCTGGCTCCTGCCCCTGGAGTAGTCTTCAGCCGGGTGTCCGCCAGCCGGCGTTGCCCGAGTCGCCAAAACCGTTGACTTGTCTGACGGACATAACTTAGCGTCCTTCCCACTGACAACGTTGTCTACCGGCAACGCGCGCGATGAAGGGCGAAACAAGCAGATGAAGAGAACAACCACCCGCAGGACGCAAGCCGTGTCTGCACTGACGCTCGCGGGACTGACGCTGGCGGCGGCACTGGCAGGTTCCCTGCCGGCGTCTGCCGACACAAGCCTCGGGGAAGAACCCTACCGGCCGGCCTTCCACTACACGCCCGAAAAAAACTGGATGAACGATCCCAACGGGATGGTCTTCCACAAGGGCGTCTACCACCTGTACTACCAGCACAATCCTTCCGGAAACACTTGGGGGAACATGTCCTGGGGTCATGCCACGTCCAAGGACCTTGTCCACTGGGAGGAGCAGCCCCTGGCGATCTCCACCGATGCCCAGCAGGACATATTCTCCGGAAGCGTCGTGGTGGACAAGGACAACACCTCCGGTTTCGGAACAAAGGAGAACCCGCCGCTGATCGCTATCTTTACCAGTGCGTACAAAGACGCTTCTCCGCATCGGGGCCTGCAGGCGCAGTCGCTGGCCTACAGCCTGGACGACGGGCAGACCTGGACGCAGTACGATCAGAACCCGGTTCTGGACCGTAACTCGGCAAACTTCCGCGACCCCAAGGTCTTCTGGTACAACCAACCCGGCGGCGGTGGCTACTGGGTGATGACGGCGGTAGAGGCAACCGAACACAAGGTTGTCCTGTACAAGTCGACCGACCTCAAGGACTGGACGGCGCTGAGCGAATTCGGGCCAGCCAACGCCACCGGGGGACTGTGGGAATGCCCGGACCTGTTCCCGCTCGCCGTGGACGGCGATAGGAACAACATCAAGTGGGTCATGGTCGTCAATATCAATCCCGGCGGTGTCGCCGGCGGATCCGCCGGACAGTACTTCGTCGGAAGCTTCGATGGCACCACGTTTACCTCCGACACCACCAAACCGGCCGCAGCGCTTCCTCCCGGCACGGTCCTGGCCGGGTTCAACGACGGAACCTACAACGGCTGGACGGTGAACAACGAGCCGGGCAACTGGAAAAACGGCCCTTTTAGTGACGCCCCCGCCTCCGGCGCTCTTCCCGGCCAGAGCCCGGTAACCGGATTCGGCGCCACCGGCCTTATCAATTCCTTCAACGACGGCGACTGGCCGCTTGGGTCCATGCAGTCACCAACCTTTACGGTGTCCGATGACTATTTGAACTTCCTCGTGGGCGGCGGCAAGCACCCGCGGGTCTCCGACAAGCTGGACAACACCCCACCCGAGGGCGAGCTCAAGTTCAACGGCTTCGAGGTTCCCCCAGGGACCACACTGGCCGACGCCGACTGGACCGGAACCGGCGACCTCGCCCCCAATTTCCAGCCCTCCGCCAGTGGCGGTGACTTTTACATCGGGGCCAAGCGGGTCAACACCTTCGACACCGGCACCGCACCGGGCGATGACCGGCAGGGCACCCTGACATCACCGGAATTCCCCATCACCAAAAATTTCATGAGCATGCTGGTCGGCGGCGGCAACCGCTCCGCGGACTCCGGACAGATTCTTGCCGTCCAGTTGCTCATCAACGGCAGCGTAGTCCGCTCCCTGGCAGGAGACAATGCCGGAATCCTGAACTGGAAGGGCTGGGACGTCTCCGAATTCGCGGGACAGAACGCACAGTTGCGGGTCGTTGACCAAGCCACTGGCGGGTGGGGACACCTTACCCTTGACCATGTCATGCTCACCGACGCAGCCGCCGTGCCCAGGTCCGATGAAGAATCCGTGAACCTGGTAATCGATGGACAGGTGGTGCGAACGGCCACCGGAAACGACAGTGAAACGCTCGACTGGGCTTCATGGAATGTCAAGGAATTCGTCGGCCAAGAGGCGCACATCAAAGTCGTCGACAACAACCGATTCGGCTGGGGGCACATCCTCGCTGACGAATTCATGGCGAGCTCCGCACCCGCGACAACCCGACTGCAGTCCTATGACTGGCTGGACTACGGCCGTGACTACTACGCCGCCGTGTCCTTCGCCAACATGCCAGAGGACAAGAGGGTCATGCTGGGCTGGATGAACAACTGGGACTACGCCAACGACATCCCCACCAACCCGTGGCGCAGCGCCATGTCCCTGCCGCGTGAAGTGAAACTGACGCAGACCCCTGAAGGTCCCCGACTCGCCCAAAGCGCCGTCAAGCAGGTCGACAAGCTGGCCCAGAAGCCAAGCTACTCAACCATGGGAGGCATCGCGATCGCGGAGGGAACGACCCCGCTGCCAGCGGCTGCCTCGGGTCAGGTCCAACGCGTCGACATCAGCTTCGCTCCTGGCACGGCCAAGAAATCCGGCATCACCGTGCTGGGCGATGGAACATCAGCCACCGTCGTCGGCTACGACGCCACGGCCGGGACGATGTTCGTTGACCGCACCAAATCCGGCAACACCGCGTTCCACCCGGCCTTCGCTTCAATCGAGGACGCCCCCGTCACCCTGGATGCGCAGGGGAATATCACGCTCCGGATCTACCTCGACCGCTCATCGGTAGAGGTGTTCGCCCAGGACGGTCTGCGGACCATCACCGACCAGGTATTCCCTAACGCCGGAGCAGACAAGATGACCCTCTTTGCAGAAGGCGGGTCCGCCCAGCTCAAATCACTCACCGTGACTCCGCTGGAGAAAGCAATGTTCCTACCCGAAAAGAAGGAGCCCTAGCCTACCGCCTGACCCGCTCCGCGGAATTGGAGGTGAAGGGACTGCGTACGGTATCGCACCGGACTCAGTCCCTCTACCTTTTCCATACTGCGGTGGCCGCGGCTGAAACAGGCACACCCAACCGGAGGAACCGACGTCAGGGTCTACGCAGGAAGTCCCGCACGGTATCGATGTACTCCGCGGCCCGCGTTGCCATCACACCGTGGCCGGCGCCCGCGAAAAGACGGACCTCAGCCTCGGGATAGAGAGCCCGGAGCGCCGCACGTGCCTGGGATGAGAACGCCTCGTCCCGAAAAACGCTCGTGGACGGGACTCCCTCGGCGTCGAGTATCGCCGCGACCCCTGCCACGAGCTTGGCCATGGTCCGCACCGAGGGATAGGAGGGGGAGATGACGCGGAAGCGGGGTTCGAAAGCGGTGATCGTGCGGAACGCGGAATCGCCGAAGGACAAGCCCCCGCCCAGGACGAGAAGCGCCGGTCTGGCTTCCTCAGCTGCGGCGGGAACGTCCGCGGCATATGGCGTGGCGGGTCCCGCGATGTACTGCCATTCGACACCGCCGACTGTCAGCGACCGGCGCGGGTGGGTGGCACGGAACGCCCGCAGTTCGGCATAGCCGTCAATGGATCCTCCCGCCGGATGGACTGATAGGAGGGAGACTACGCCGCGGCTTCCGGCCATCGCAACGGATTCCTGGGCAAGGCGTTACCAGCGGGGTCACCAGAATTTCTGCACACTGGAGGCGGCGTCACGCAGCCGGGAGCCGTCCAGGAAGATGGAGCACTCCTCCAGACCGAAGTCTTTCCACTGTGCGACCAGCTGAAGGGTCCCTACCGTCGGCAGCGGCCAGAGCCACAGCGTGCAGGAGCCGGAAAGTTCGTCGTCGCCGCCGTTCCCGCCGCCGTTTCTCATCAGGAGCACCAGCGGATCGGGCTCCTCGGTGCCTTCGAAGAATCCGTGGGGGTGCGCGCCGGTGCTGGACTTTGAACCGTCAGGGAAGGCCGCGCCGAACAGAAGCACCGAAGCTCCCCCGGCGACCCTCCGGGCGCCAGGCCCGGGCCGGAAAAACATCTCGTTGAGGTCCGCCCATTCCTCATCGGTCTGGTCGCCCCGGCGGATGGTCCAGGACACGTCGAAGGAACAACCCGTTGAGAAGACGTCCGCGCTCTTGACGGCCATCACCATCGTCGGGCCCTGGTGCAGGAACTGACCGATCTGGACGACGGCCGGAAGCTCGTACAGCGGGGCGCCGGCCCAGACCGGCGGGACGTACCTGACCGCCCTGCCGCGTGGGGGAGTGGGCGGCACGGGAAAGTCCTGGAAAAAGGTCATGGATGGTCCTTTCGTCCGTGGGCGCCCGCGGTCACTGCGGACGGCCGGGGAGTTGGAGGGTGATGGGCTGTGTTGACATGGGACCGCCGCATTCGTCCGAGCCGCCGACCCTGGTCCACTCAAGCTGGTGTTGCCGCCGGGCCAGCAGGGTGCCGGCAACCGCCAGCACCACGGCCGAGCGAAAGATCCCCCAATTCGACCTCATTTCGCCAGTCTAGACAGGTTCACGGCGGACTGCCCGGTTTCCTCGGCCGACGGACGGCCGTAGCTCTGCGTCTGGTTGACTGGTCCGTATGATCAGGGATGCCCGGGCAGAGGACCTGTCGAAAATGCGCGGCATCGAACTCGCCGCGGGCGAGGCATTCCGACTGATCGGCATGGCTGCGATCGCGGACGCTCCGCCGCCCGCCCTGGATGCCTTGGCCGTATACCAGCAGGATGGCAGGGCCTGGGTGGCCACCGATTCCGCGGATGAACCGATCGCCTACATTTTGCTCGACGTCGTCGACTGGTTCGCGCATATCGAGCAGGTGACCGTCCACCCCCGGTACGGCCGCCGCGGTATTGGCCGGTTGCTTATCGAAGAAGCGGCCCGCTGGGCAACAGCACGCGGACTGGAGGGACTGACCCTGACCACCTTTGACGAAGTTCCCTGGAACGCCCCTTACTACCGGCGCCTGGGTTTCCGGGAGGTGCCCGAAGCTCAATGGCCGGAAGGCATACGGCGGATCGTGCAGTCCGAACGTGCCCACCGTCTGGCGGCCTGGCCGCGCGTCGTCATGAAGAGGGCGGTCACCTCCACTGGCGGCTCGGACGGTCCGCAACCACTCGGCTGAACCTCAATACCTATTGACGTGAGACTCAGTTTCACGATAGAACGATGAGATGGTTCCTGACAATGTCGTTGAAACTGCCACGCCCGCGGGGGCCAGCACAGCTGTCTCCGGAGTCGCCGGAACGTCGGCCCGCGCGTACGCGGCGGCCCTCCTGGCCGCTGAACGGCAAGGCCCGCAGGGCTCGCCCGGCGCAGACCCGCGTCCTGTCCGGCGCGTTGGAGTAATCGGAGCCGGGCTCATGGCCAGTCAGCTGGCCCTGCTCTTCGCTAGGCAGCTTGGGGTTCCGGTGCTGATCACCGATCTGTCCCAGGCAAAGGTGGATGCGGCACTTAGCGGGATCGCCGGGCACCTGGACAAGCTGGTTCTGCGCGGGCAGCTAACGGCAACGGCGGCGCGGGATCTTGGCGGCCTTGTCCACGGAACGGTGGACAAGCGCGAATTCCGGAACTGCGACGTGGTCATTGAGGCCGTGTTCGAGGAGTTGAGCGACAAACGCGCTGTCTTCGCCGAGGTAGAGCCCCTGCTGCGTTCTGATGCTCTGCTGTTGACGAACACCTCGTCCCTTTCCGTGGCAGCAATTGGTCGGGGACTGGCCAATCCGGAACGCCTGGTGGGACTGCACTTCTTCAATCCGGTGGCTGTGCTGCCCCTGGTGGAAATCATCAGCACCGAAGACGACGACGAGGTCAGCGTCGCCACTGCCTGTTCACTCGCCCGGCTCCTGGGCAAGACGGCTGTCCTGGTCATGGTCACGGACACGCCGGGCTTTGTGGTGAACCGGATCCTGAGCCGGCTGTTCTGCGAACTTCTCCGGATCATTGATGACTGGGCGGAGGTACAGCTGGCGGACCACGCCCTGGATCCGCTGGGACTGCCAATGACCCCGTTGACCCTGCTGGGTTTGATCGGTCCCGCCGTCCAGCTGCATATCTGCGAAACCATGCACGCCGCATATCCGGACCGCTTTCAGGTCAGCACCAGCCTGGCCGCCATTGCGCAGGCGCGCCTGCGCGGCTATCTCGACAAGTCGGGCACCGTGCTTCCCGAAGCGGCCGCCCTGCTGCCGAAGGCCGTCGCCGGCGCTCCGGCACCCGGCGCGGACTCCATCCGGGCGCGGATCCTGGATGCCCTGGCGGAGGAGGTGGGCCTGATGCTGGCTGAAAAGGTGGTGGCCGGACCGGCGGAAGTGGATCTCTGCATGCTGCTCGGCGCCAACTTCCCGGAGCGCCAGGGGGCCTCACACCGATGCTTGACCTCAGCGGCGCCTCCCGGCGCGTGTGGGGACAGGACTTCCACCCCGGCACAGGCTTTTCCGAATAGCCACGGCGCGCGGAACGTCCAAACAAGCGCCGCCCCCTTCACCCGTTCCTCAATTCCCGCTAAGGATGCAAGCCATGCCTGACTATGACGTCACCGAACCACTCGATACCGACTACTACTCCGTCTTTGCGGATATTCCCGCCCCCGACCGTGAAGTCTGGAACCGTGCCAGGGCCTTCACTGCGGAGGCAATGCCGCAGATGAACGACTACTGGGAGCGCGCCGAGTTCCCCGCCCACCTGGCGAAGCGGATGGGCAGCATGAACCTGCTGGCCGACGGCATCGACGTCCCGGGCCTGGACCTGATGTCGCCCCTAGGCGCCGGACTGGTCAACATGGAAGTCTCCCGCGGGGACGGTTCGCTGGGTACCGTGATCGCAGTCCAGGGCGGCCTGGCAATGCGCTCGATTGCACTCTTCGGGTCCGAGGCCCAGCGCGAAACCTGGCTTGGTCCGCTGGGCCGGGGCGAAAAGCTCGGCGCTTTCGCTCTGACGGAACCGGACCACGGCTCGGACTCGGTGGCACTGGAAACCACCGCCACACTCGACGGCGGGGAGTACATCCTCAACGGCGAGAAGAAGTGGATCGGCAATGGCTCGGTGGGGGATGTCACCGTGGTCTGGGCACGCGATGATGCCGGTGATGTCCGCGGCTTCCTGGTGGAACAGGACCGGGAGGGGTACGAGGCCGAGACCATCACCGGGAAGGCGTCGCTCCGAGCAATACACCAGGCCCGGATCAGGCTCAACAATGTCCGCATCCCCAAGGCCAATCTGCTCCCCGGTGCGCGCACGTTCAAGGACACCTCCACGGTCCTTGTCGCCACGCGGCTGGGCGTGGCCTGGTCGGCCCTGGGCCATGCCACCGCCGTCTACGAAGCCGCGCTGAACTACGCCACGCAGCGGACACAGTTCGGCAAGCCGCTCGCAAAGTTCCAGCTGGTCCAGGAACGGCTGACCTACATGCTCTCGGAGCTGACCAGCATGCAGCTGCATTGTTTCCATCTGGCGGGTCTTGATGCGGCCGGCCTGATGCGCCCCACCCAAGCGGCGATGGCGAAGTACCACAACACCCGCAAGGCCCGCGAGCTGGCATCCATTGCCCGCGACATGCTGGGCGGCAACGGCATCCTTCTGGAAAACCACGTGATCCGGCATCTGCTGGACATCGAATCCATCCACACCTATGAAGGCACGCAAAGCATTCAGACCCTATTGATCGGCCGCGATGTCACCGGACAAAGCGCCTTCGCCTAAAGGACCCGCCTTGACTACCCTCGAGCGTCCCAACGAAACTCCGCTGAGCCCCCTGCGGTTCCTCCAGCGCTCCGCCGAGGTCTTCGGTCAGAAGACGGCGATCATCCACGGCGACCGCTCCTATACCTACTCGGACTTCGCCGCCGAAGCCCAACAGCTGGCCAAGGCGATCAGGCGCAAGATCCAGCCGGGCGACCGCGTGGCCTTCCTGAGTCCCAACGTGCCTGAACTGCTGATTGCCCACTACGCCGTTCCCCTCGCAGGGGGCGTCCTGGTGGCCCTGAACACGCGGATGACCGCCCGGGAGCTCCAGTACATCCTGGAACACTCCGAAGCCAGGCTGCTGTTTGCCGATTCGGAACTGCTGGGCACAGTGGCGGGACTGGACCTTGGCCTGACGCAGGTGGCCGACGTGATCGAAGTGCCCGACAGCACCGTCCCTTATCCGGAGGTCCCGGGCGGAACCGGCGCTACCCTCTACGTTGATTTCCTCGCGGCACCGGGTAGCCCGGACGCAGATCTCCCGTGGGGCGTCCAGGACGAACGCGCCCCCATCACGCTGAACTACACCTCAGGGACAACGGGCAAGCCCAAAGGCGTGCTCTATTCACATCGCGGGGCTTACCTGAACTCACTCGGGGAAACCATCCACAATCAATTCACCGGCGACACCCGCTATCTCTGGACTCTTCCGATGTTCCACTGCAACGGCTGGTGCACGACGTGGGCAGTGACCGCCGTGGCGGGTGTCCATATCTGCCTGCGTGCCGTGCGCGCGGATGCAGTCTGGGACGCCATCGACACACTCGGCGTCACTAACCTCTGCGGCGCCCCCACGGTGTGCAGCATCATCGCCGGCGCGCCCCAGGCGCACGAACTGAAAAAGCCGCTGCGGATCACGACGGCGGGAGCCCCGCCTTCGCCGGCGATCATCACGTCCCTGGACTCACTGGGAATCACCGTGGTGCACGTCTACGGGCTGACCGAGGTGTACGGCCCCTACACGATCTGCGAGTACCAGTCCGAGTGGGATGACCTGTCCCCTCAGGACCGGGCCGTGAAGATCTCACGGCAGGGAGTGGGGATGCTGCAGGCCGAGACGGCGCGCATCGTGGACCTGGACATGGTCGACGTCCCGGCGGACGGCACAACAATGGGTGAGATCGTGCTGCGGGGCAACAACGTGATGCTCGGATATTTCAAGGATCCCGAGGCCACGGCCGAGGCCTTCTCCGGCGGCTGGTTCCACACCGGGGACCTCGGAGTTATGCATCCGGACGGCTACATCCAGCTCAAAGACCGGGCCAAGGACATCATCATCTCCGGCGGAGAGAACATCTCCACCATTGAGGTGGAGCAAGCCATCAGCAGCCATCCTGCGGTGTTGAACGTGGCCGTGATCGGCGTCCCGCATGAGAAATGGGGCGAACGTCCAGTTGCCTTTGTCATCCGCAGCAGCTCCAACCCGGTCACGGCCGAGGAAATCCGATCCCATGTCCAGGGCCTGCTCTCCGGATTCAAGGTGCCGGACCGGATCCTCTTCCCCGACGAACTCCCGCACAACTCCACCGGCAAGGTCCTGAAGTCCCAGCTCCGCGCCCTGGGCGTCAGCGCCGTGCCGCTTAACCAGGAAACCGCGAAATGAGCGGCCAGGTGTCCGTCGCACTCTGCGGCGGCGGACAGGGCGACGCGCTGTTACTGTACCGGGATGGCATCAGTGGCTAATTTCCGTTCCGAGGTGGCCGAGGCCGCCCTGGATCTGTTTATCGACAACGGCTACGACCCGACCAGCGTGGACGATATTGCCCTGGCGGCCGGGATCTCCCGGAGCACCTTCTTCCGCCAGTTCCGCGCCAAGGAAGACGTGATCTTTGCAGACCACGAAGCCTTGCTCGATGAGCTGGGCAGCTATCTGGCCGCGCGTCATCCCGATCCGTGGGAAGCCGTGTGCCAGGCCGCGGCACTCGTCTTTGGGAAGTTCTCTGAACGCCGGGAAATAGCGCAAAAACGCTATCACGTGGTGCAGGGGGTGCCCGCGCTCCGGGACCGGGAAACGATCATGGTTTCGCGCTACGAGCGCCTTTTCTCGGACTACCTCCGGCAGGCACTCCCGGGACTTGCGGCACTGGATGCGATCCGGTTCGCTGCGGCGGTCACGTCCACGCATAACTATGTGTTGCGCGAAATGATGCTGGATTCCCCTCGCGGTTCCCTGAAGAACTTGGAAGACGAATTGCGGACAGTACGCCGCATTTTCGGCGTCCTGTCCCCGGGTGACCCGTCCGCCGCCCCCGCCGGGGATGACCTCGTTGTGGCCGTTTTCCCCCGCTCCACACCCACCGCTGAGGTGGCGCGCCGCATCCAGGACACTCTCGACGGGCGCTCCACCTAACCGCTGGGAGCGGCGAGATGACGTCCTCGAACGGACTGGGTGGCGGAAGCATCGGCGTTCTACCGTGCGGATCCGGCAATCCTGCTGGCGATGCTGAAGTCCAAGCCGTGACAGACTGCGGCCATGAGTATTGAGCAATGGTGGCCGAGGCTGAAGCCCTCGACGCGGGAATGGCTGATTGAAAACAACGGCGACGTTGTACCGGCCGAGGTACTTGGTGAGATCGAGGACGCCGGCGGTTCGGTCGCGTCCGGCGCCTGGTGGGTGGGTGAAAACGGGCCGTCAGGCTTCTATTTCTCGGACGAGGCGATCGACTGGATCGAGGCCGTGGGAAACGGCGAAACACCGGACACCCGCTGAAGGCTGCGCAGGGTATTTCAACGTCAACCCATGAAGTGCCCCCTGCCTTTGACAATAGGGGGCACTCCGTGGAGGGCTAAACGACCCTTTCTGGCGCGTTCTTTCGACTTGCCTAGTGGGTCAGGTCCTTGCCCTTGGTTTCCGGGATGGTGAAGACGAACAACACGCTGACCAGCAGCAGCACCACGGCGTAGACGTTGAACACGTTGGCCAGGCCGATGGTGCCGAGCCAGGTCTGCAGGTACGGGGCGGTCCCGCCGAACACGGCCACGCAGATGGAGTACGGGACGCCGACGCCGATGGTCCGGATGCTGGTGGGGAACAGCTCCGCGTAGACGGCCGGAACGATCGCGGCGCTGGCGGCAATGAAGATCAGCATGACGGACATGGCCACGGCCAGCTGCCAGGCCGAATCCTTCAGCAGCCAGGTCATCGGGAAGTGCATGACGGCGGCTCCGGCCGCACCGGCCCAGAGTACCTTTTGCGGCCGATCCTGTCGGACAGCTTGCCCTAGAACGGCAGGGTGGCGATGAACACGATGTTGGCCACAACGCTGGCCCAGAGGGTTTCCCCGCGATCGATTTTCAACGTGGTGGCGGCGTAGCTCGGGGCCACCACACCCCAGATGTAGTAGATCACCGTGAGTCCCACCGTCAGCCCGATGACCTGGAAGGCCTGCTTGCGGTACTGCACGATCTGCGGCCAGATCGGGGCGCGCTTCTCGGCGGCCGTTTCGCCTTCGAAGGCCTCGGTCTCGTGCAGTTTGGAGCGCATGATCAACGCGTAGAGGCCCATAACGGCACCGACCAGGAAGGGGATCCGCCAGCCCCTGTCCCGCACCGCCCAACTCCGGGCACCAGGGCAGCACGGTAAGCCCGTCTCTCGGCCGTCGATTGCCGGCACTGCCATGTTGTTCATGGCCGCGTCCAGCAAGAACAAGACGGCCGCACAATCGGCGCTCATGCTGCAACTGGTGAACACTGCCTTCGCCATCCACGAACTGCACCAACAGTCCGGACGAACCCGTGAAGCGCAGCGGCTCCGGGCTGTCGTCACAGAGCAGCTGAAACCATTCGCGGCGACCATGCCCCGCCCGGTCACCGTCGGTGCACCCGAACAGGCAGCGGCCCAGAACGCCGTAGAACTTGGACTCCGCGGCATGGCGCCCATCCGTCCAGGGTCAGCGGTACCGAGCACACCAAAGCCAGCCAAATCCCACCAGCACACGGGCAGGGATTCCGGCCCGGTGCTTGACCGATAAAGACCACCACCCAACTGCAAGGGGAGCACGATGAGTGAATCAGACGGAATGGACGAAGTTCTGGACGGCGGAATGCGGCAGTCCCTCATGATCGCCTCACGCATTGCCTAGACGCTGGCCCGTCGCCGGCAGGAATCACAACGGCAGCAGGAACACCAGGACGCCAAGGCAGCGCACGAAGCCCAGGCCCGCCTCACGGCAGATCGCAGTGCGGCGCACGCGGCGCTGGCACCGGTCAATAGGGACCAGTGGTGGGACAAGGCCCAGCCCCAGGACATTGCCACGGCACATGCCGTCGCTGAAGGCTGGAAAGACCACGACCCGACCGCCCTGGCGGCCTCGGAAAAGATCCGTCAGGAAGTCCTCACCCGCTACGGCATCGACACCCGCGATACCGGCAAGGATGCTGGATACCTGGAGTCAGATATCCAGCAGGCCGCCACGGACAAGGCACGGCAGGACGCACTGGACCGCAGCCAGGAAGAAACTCGCACGGCGGACGCCGAACATGAGAAGGCCATGGGCCTGCTCGCTGCTGCCCGTGCCGAAGAACTCCGCGCCCAGGCCGTGACGCTTGCCCCGGAAATGGAACGCCACCAGGTGCCCGCGGAATACCTGGCCAACCCGGAACTGGCCCAGGCATTGCAGACCGCTCACACTGCGAAGACGCCCTCAGCAGTGGCGGCCGCGGACGCCACCGTGCAGGAGCGCCTGTTCCTCATCGGCAAGGACGGCATCAACGGTCCCGACATCGACCAGCTGCGCAAGGAAACCACCGCGAACATTAGCGGCGCCGGAGACTCACACTTCAAGGATCCCGCCTTCGTCCAAGCAGCCAAGGACATGCACGAGGCCAAACTCCTGGCGGAGGGAGGCTTCACAGGGTCCGAAAGGACACCCGTGGAACAGCGGTACGCACGCGCCGAAAAGGAACTATTCGCCCGCATGGAAAGCGTCGGCAGCGAGATCGAAAACCGCGTCACCGGCAACGACAGCAGCCGGCTCAAAGACCGGGGCCTCAAAACGGAAAGCACGTCTGCCGCTGACTACGGTTCAGCGGAACGCCAGGAAGCTTTCGCCGCATCCCTGGCAACAACCGGAGCGAACGAAACCCAAATCCGGGGACGCGCCGCTGCGGAGCGCAGCGAGGGCGCACACCCCAGCGCTGCCGTCACCATGGGCAAGGGCGCAGCCAAGGCCAAGAAGACCCGCAGCGGGGCAGCAGTGGGTGCGGAACGGACGAAGAGCGGCCCGGCTCGCTAAGCAGTAGCCCGGTAGGGTTGCCGGGGAGACTGGCGAACAGATATGGCTTCGATGGTTGAGAGATTATGGTCCTATTGGTCATTAGGGCTCTGGATGGTCGGCGTCATGCTCATCGTCTACCTTGTCTTCCGTAAGTCGAACATCCGGCGGGTTTTCGTTATCTCCTTGTTGGGTTGCGCGGCTATTTACGCCTTGTCGTCGTGGGTCTATGCCGCTCAGGCAGATCTACCTGCCAGGACAGAAGGGACAGCCCTCAGAACGCGAACGAGCGATCTAGGCACTAGCCTCTGGGCAATATTCGGACTGCTCTTTAGCTTCTACGGCTTCCTTGGCATGGCCGCCTTCTGGGTGTTCATGAGGTGGTCCGTCTAGGGGCCAAACGAAGGACGTCGGCGACGGCCCAATAGCCCAACGGTCGAGGCGGTAACAGCGCTGGTCTGACTCGAGGCGGACGCCTAGGCGGTCTTCCCCGTTCCTGAATTGTCAAGGCTGAGCCGGCTCTTCCGAATACAGAAGCTCTCGGCACGACGTTCTCGACCTTGAGCTCATCGAACGGTTCTAGCCACGGTTCCAGGCCGAGCGTGGCCCGCAACGCCCGTTCGAGCCGCACTTGCGCAACGACCTTTCGATTCGGCAATGACGCGGCCTCCAACGAAGTCGCGGGCCGCCTGCGCGCTCCCGAGAAGTCGACAACCTCGACGTGCGTCGCCGAGCCCACAGCCTCCTTGTAAGCCGGCAACGGGATCGCTGGATTGACGGGCGCTTGAGCCACCACAGTCCAGTGGCCAGCGTGAAGCTTGGCGTCCATCGAGAGGGCGAGAAACAGCACCGGCGCCGAGAGACCCTCACCGGCTCGCCCGGCCGCCTCGTCCAGAGGCAGCACAAGGTCGAAGATCGCGAAGAAGTACGCGTCTTTGCCTTAGGTCGCAACCACCTGCCCGACCCCGGCCCGGTCGTCCCCCGCGGGTACGACAAAGACGTCCCCAATCGTTTGCTTGTTCACCACGGGTCTCCTCCAGCGCCCCAATATCGGGGGTCGCTCATCTGTTGTCTGAGGTTCGAGAGACCACAGTTGGGGTTGCCAAGATTGGTTGGCCCGCCGCCACGTCGGATGAAGAACTCTTCCATACTGTCGAGCTTAGGTACTTTGCGTCCGGGCGTCGCGGAACCAGCCGTCAGGTGCTTTCTTGAGTTCCAGATGGCAGTCCGCGCCCGTTAACGCTGGGCCGACAAGACACGACCAGCCATCGCATCCATGGTTCGCAATCGGTCTGCTGCTGGGCGGGGATGCGGGTCAGGTTGTTGTCCGTGGCCCGGTGTTGCCGCCGAGTCCCAGCTTGGCCAGCAATGCTGAGACGTGCTCACGCACCGTGGTCGCGGCCAGAGCAAGAGCTTCGCTGATTTGGCGGTTGGTCTGTCCCTGGGCGATCAATGACAGCACGTCCTCCTCCGCGTCGGTTGGTACATCAAACCTCGGATCGACGGACGCTTTGATCAGCTCCGCTCTGGCACTGCCGAGCACGTCCTCGCTCATAAGTGACTCGCCGGCGGCGGCGCGGCGAATTGCTTCCTCCAAGTGCGGGTTGGGAAGTTCCCTCAGCACGTAGCCGGCCGCTCCGGCCAGCACGATGCCCCGAAGAGCCTCCTCATCGGCGTAGCTGGTCGGTATCAGGCACTGGAGTGACGGAGCAGCCGAGCGCGCGTCCCGGCATACTTCGATGCCGGTGCCGTCGGGGAGGAGCACGTTCAGCACCGCGACGTTTGATCCCGCCTCCAGAATCTGATGGCTGGCATCGCGCGCACTCGCGCATTCACCGACCACTTCAAGGCCCTGCGTGTCGAGCAATCCTCTTAAGCCCTGTCTGACGAAGTCCCGACCTTCGACAAGGAACACGCGCACCGGGACCTTGGACCGGCCCCGGACGGGGACAACTTTTGAGGACTCTCTCATGTGCATGCTTTCGGCACCTCATCGGAAGACCCCTGGGGCGGCATTCTGCCGCCTGTTGGCCCTTAGCTGGGTCTAATCATTCCGCCCTGACCACAGGGCCAAAAGACCGAAGCGCACCAGGACGCCAAGGAGCGGCGGATCAAAGCGGGCCTGATGGGGGTTCACGGCCGGCGCTGTGCCCGGCTTGACGGGGGATTTCGTTCCCGGGAGCTCAGCCGCCGTCTGATCCGAGGCAACCAAATTTTTGGCGTTTGTCCCGGTTCTCGAATTCCTCGTTCAGTTCGTAGCGGCCGAACTCTGTTTTCCGGTTCGGTTCGCCCTCGGCCACGATCGCGTGGTCAAACGGGCGCGGGTTCTGGCTGTCGAGCGCCTGCAGTTCCCGGTCCGGGACCGGCTCCAGGCTCTCCGGCAAGGGCTCCTCCGGGGTCAGGTGAAGGTTCTCCTTCACGTCAGAATCGGGTCTTGGCGTCAGCTCGGTCCGGGCCGCGGCAAGGGCTGCGGTGAGCCTGCCGGCAACCCCCGTCCGCTCCCCGGGCGGCACGCTACCGTCCTCGCGAATGCAGTCCAGAAGTGCTGCCGTGACCTCCGCGGCCGCGTCCGGGAAGACACTGAACCGGTAGCCGCCGTATGCGGGGTCTTCCGATTGACTCAACACCGTGGTGATGAGCACTGCGGCTTCTGTCCGACGCGTCAGGCCAAGCTTCATCAGCGCGGACGAGACTATGTTCTTTACGGTTTTTTCCGACAGGGACATTTCCTGGCCGATCTGGCGGTTCGTCATACCCTTCCCCAGACCGATGACGACCCTGCGTTCCTGCCTCGACAAAAACAGGAGTTTCCCACCCGGCTGACCTTGGCTGTGGCCGGGGAACGGGGTAAGCACGGCCTCCTGGAACCGTCGGCTGAAAGCGGTGTGCCCCGCCAGTGCCCGGCGGATCAGCCTCAGCTGTTCGCTGTTGCCGTCCTGTTTTGACAAGCACCCCCACGCCCCGGCCAGGATCGCGTCAATCAACACACCCTCGGTGGCTTCCGCGGTCAGCACCAGGCACCGGATTGAGGAGTCTGCCGCCGCCAGGTCCCGGCAGACATCGGTGCCGGACCCATCAGGAAGGTCATCGTCAAGGATCACCAGATCCGGGCGCAGGGCCGGGATCCGCCGGGCGGCCTCGCGGGCGGACCCTGCCTCCCCACGATAGTGAAACCGCTGGATTCCAGGAGCCTGCGCAGCCCCCGCCGGACAAGCTCGTGATCTTCGAGCAGATACACGCCCAGGCCGGGCGCGGTGTCCTCCTGCCCTTTTCCCAGATCAGCCATCGCCACCGTTCCGTTCGTTCACCGCCGCCGGGGCTCTGCCATATGCGGCACCCCACCTTGCGGCTACGGCGTTCAGCCGCCATGCCCTCATCCTATGGAGGAACGGCGGCGGGAACGGCAGCGGCTGCCCCGATCGCGCCGTGCCCCGTCAGATCGCCCGGGGCCATCAGCCCGGACGAAGGAGCGGGAAAAGTCCGTCCACTTGATCTCGCGCCCGTCGGGTCCGCAAGTAAGCGTGTACCTGCCTGACACCGCGCAGCCTCTGGCGATGGGGCCTTAAGCCGGGAAGCACGCGTGGTGTCAGCCTCCGAGGTCGGCGGCACTGGGCCACCCCCATACGGCACCCGGTTGTGGCCTGGGCCTGGGTGTCAGGTATCTCTGGCCCCGGCTGGACGGTTTGGATCTGGCGCCCTGACCCGAATCTGGGTGCCGACACCGTAACCGCGGGAAGGAACGGGGAGTTTTCTTGGATCCCGCGAGGCACCTCTGCTGGCCGCCCGTCAGCCACCGGCAGGTCACTTGCCAGAACCGGAGGATTGGAGCAGTTTTCTCAAGAGTCTTGATATACAAATGTTCCGACGCTTAGACTCGCCCAAGGCCGCAACAAGCCGATTTTTTGTTTTTGGGGGAAATCGCCAGTCTCTGCCGGCTTCGGCAATGAAGTGCAGGGAAGTCCGTCGGCTGCGGCCGGCGGCGAATGAGAACAGGGGAAGGCCGTTGCGCCCACATATGCGGGTGACGGCCTTCCTCCTTTCGACCTGACGGTCCGGCGGAAGGCTGCTCGGCCGTGACGGTGAGCGTGGATCCGAATCCGGGATCCGGGTGCCTGGGCCGCAGGTTTCAGCGGACAGGATGGCGTGCCGGTGCATGACCGGCGCCAGTTTCCTGGTCAGTCCGCGCCGCTTCGGTGGCAACAAAGGGCCCCGGTGCGGCCGGTAGCTCCGAGCAGTGCCATCCTCATGGTGTCTCCTTGCGGGTTGAGGTGGGCTTCCAAATGTCGCGTTCCCGGTGGGCGAAGTCGGGGAAGCTGATCGGGTCCCGGCCAAGAACCTGTTGCACGGTGTTGGACAGGCCGCCCGCCAGTCCGAGCCGGGCCGTTGTGTAGATCGCCGCGGTGACAATGACCATGCCCCAGGGCATTCGAAGGGTCCGGCGCGCGTGCCGGAGGTACCGGACGATCCCGGGACGGGCGTAGCGTATGGGCCGTCCGAGCTCTGCGGTCAGGATTCGGGCGATCTGTTCGTAGGTCAGCGCTTCCTGCCCCGTCACTGTCCAGGCGGTGTTGCGGTGTGCGGCGGGGTTGAGCAGAGCGGCCGCGGCGACGGCACCGACATCCTCGCCATCGACGAACGCGGTTGCACCGCCGCCGGCCGGGACCAGGATCTCATCGCGGTCCCGGATATCGGTCAAGTGCGTAGTGGAGAGGTTTTGATAAAAGAACGAGGCCCGCACGAACGTCCAGTCGACACCGGCACCGCGCAGCCACGACTCGATGGCGGCATGCGGAACAACCTTGTTCTTCTCCGCACCCTGAAGAGAAAGGAACACCATCTGCCCGACGCCGTGGGCTCGCGCGTACTCGAGGGCGGGAATGATTTGTTTCTTCGGCTTGCCCAGATGCGGCGGGCGCAGAAGAAACATCCGCTGAACCCCGTCAAAAGCGGCCGGCCAGGTCGACTCGTTGGTGAATTCAAGGCCGACGGCCTCCACCCGGTCACCGAACATCAGCTTCACCGACTCGGTGGTGCGCCCGGCCGCGCGGACTCTCCGCCCGGCGGCCAGCAGCTGTTCGACCACGATATGGCCGATGTTGCCCGTAGCCCCGGTCACCAGAATCACCTCGTCCGCCATCACGTCTTCCACTGCTCATGGTGTGCCGTACGCGCCCGCAATTTCCCGGCTCGGCCTTCACTTGTTGAAGTGGTCATGAAATTTCTGCATCTCCTCCGAGCGTGGTTTTAAGTAGTCATAGCGGCCCGCTACACCCGTCCTGGCAGAACCTCCGGGTGGTAGGAATTAACCGGTCCTCCGCAGGCTCCTTCCACACTCGGATCCCGATCAACCCCTCGCTCAACATACGACGCACGACCACGAGATGTTGGCCAAGGCTGGTTCCCGAGGCTGTGACCCTGGCCGGTGCTGTCGTCCAGTATCTGTCGCAGCCCAAGAAGTACGAAGCTATAGGCGGTTATAGCCTTTTTCACATAGTGCCTTATAATTTTGTATATGCATCTGGAACTCAACCCCTACAACCCTGGTTCGGGCCTTCCTCCCAAAGTTATGGGGGGCCGCCAGGCCGAGATCGACGCGTTTGACCTCTTGGTCGCCCGAACCAAAAGAGGGTTGCCGAACCGTGGGATGGTGCTCTCCGGGCTGCGGGGGGTTGGTAAAACCGTACTGCTGAACTACTTGCGGGCCCGCGCGGATAACCAGGGCTGGTTTACCATCTGGATCGAAGGCAAGCCGGAGGCTCAGGGTTTCACCGAAGTTCGGGAGAAGCTGGCGAGGGAACTGACCACCGCCGCCCGCAGATACGGTGGCTCCCGGCCCAAGGAGCGGTTCAAGCAGGCCATGGGCACCATACAGTCGTTCAATCTCTCTCTAGGGCTGACAGGCGTGAGGGCGGGCGTGGGATTCAAGACCGGACGTGCAGACTCGGGCCAAATTGACATAGACCTCGAAGAGTTGGTCGATGACATCTGCAGCTCTTTGAAAGAGGACAGGAGCGCCTTCGGCATTTTCATTGATGAGATGCAGGACCTGGATCCTGCCCTTCTCACGGCACTGATCTCAGTCCAGCACATGGCCGGACAGCGGGGATGGCCCTTCTACATCATCGGGGCCGGGCTACCGAACCTTCCAACGACCCTCAGCGAAGCCCGGACTTACGCTGAAAGACTATTTGACTACAGAATGGTCGGGCCCCTGGATCAGCCTGCGGCCGAATATGCTTTTGCGAGGCCGGCCCAGGAGATGGGGGCCGCCTTCGAACCTACTGCCCTAGCCAGGGTCGTTGAGGCCTCCGGAAGATACCCCTACTTCATCCAGGAATTCGGCAAGGCCATCTGGGATGCAGCTCCTGAGACGCCGTTCACCGATGCCGACGCAGACCTCGCCATAGTTGCCGGCCGGGGCCAACTCGACGCGGGATTTTTTCCGTCTCGATGGGGCCGGGCAACTAAGAAGGAAAAGAGCTACCTGCGGTCCATGGCCCAGGACGGCGATGAGGGTTCGAGTACAAGCCAAGTTGCCGAGCGGCTTGGCGTCAAGCTCACGAGCCTTGGACCGACCCGGGCGCAGCTCATCAGCAAGGGACTCATCTACTCACCGGAATACGGCAAAGTCGCGTTCACCGTTCCCGGCATGTCCGGGTTTATCCGGCGGCAACACGAGCAGTGATGCTTTCTCGCACCTGAAGCCACCAATCAGCCTGCGGCCGCGAACGCGCGTGCGGCGGCCAGTACCTGCGGTCCGGCGTCCTTCAGATGCCCGTCATGCAGCTGCTCGCAGCGGCCCGCGCCGAAGAACTCCGCGCCCAGGCCGCGACACTGGCCCCGGAACTGGAACATCACCAGGTGCCCGCGGACTACCTGACCAACCCCGAGCTGGCACAGGCATTGCAGACCGCACACAGCGCGAAGACCCCCAGTGCTCTGGAAGCAGCGGACGCCACCGTGCAGCAACGCATGTTCCTCATCGGCGAGGACGGAGTCAACGGTCCCGACCTTGCCAGCTGCGCAAAGAGACCACCGCGAACGTCAACGGCGCCGACGACCCGCACGTCGAGGACCCCGCGTTCGTCAAAGCCGCCAAGAAGATGCGCGAAGCCAAACTTCGGGCCGAGGGCGGCTTCACAGGCGCCCAATGGATGTTTCTGGAACAGCCGTACGAAGGCGCCGAAGAGGAACTCTTCGCCCGCATGGAAGGCCTCGGTCGCGAAATCGAGAACCGCGTCACCAGGGACGACAGCAGCCGGCTCAAACGCCAGCGCCTGAAAACCGAAAGTACGTCGGCCGCTGACTACGGCTCAGCCGAACACCATGAGAAGTTCGCCGAGACCCTGGCAAACACCGGCCCGAACGAAAACCAGGTACGTGGACGCGTCGCCGCAGCATCCAGCGACGGCACACATCCCAGCGCAGCAGTAACCGCTGGCAAGGCCGCCAAAGCCAGGAAGACCCGCACCGGGTCAGCAGCGGGCTATGAGAGGGGCAGGAATGGACCCGGCCGATAGTTCAGTGCTGATGCAGAAGGCGGCTGACTAAAGCCCGACTCAGGACCACTGGGATGGGTGGATTTTGACAATTGGCGCAGCTCCAGGGCGGTTGGATGCGGGTGTTCAGGAGCTCAGCAAGCGCTCTCTCTGCGGTTCGGCGTGAGATGTTGTTGCGTATGTCAACTTGGTGCAGGACACCCCTGCGCCGACGCTGACCAATTTGGTCATCGTAGCGAGGGAGGACCCATCCAAAAGACAGCCTGCTGACGAAGTAGCTAGAGTCGGCGTTGTACGCCGATCCCATCTCACAGTTGGAGGCTTTTCATGACTGAAGTTACTGCCCATCACGGCCTGTTCAAGGATACGAACCTGCACGTCGACGACACGGGGGGCCCGGGCCGGCCGGTCGTTCTCATTCATGGGTGGCCCCTGTCGGGGGAATCCTTCGCAGCCCAGGTGCCTGTCCTGCAGACTGCCGGCTACAGGGTCATCACCTATGACCGGCGGGGCTTCGGACGTAGCGACAAACCCAATACCGGCTGCACCTACGACACCCTCACCGCAGACCTGCACGCCCTCCTCGAGGCACTCGAGCTCACCGACACGACCCTCGTCGGATTTTCCATGGGCGGCGGTGAAGTGGCCCGGTACTTCACCAAGTACGGTACCGACCGGGTGCGCAGCGTCGTTTTCGCCGCGGCCGTCCCCCCGTACATGATGCGGGGCCAGGACAACCCGGATGGGCCTCTCACCGAGGACGCAGCAGCCGAGATGACCGCTGGCTTGACGAAAGACGAAGACTCCTTCTACGACGATTTCACCCGGCAATTCTTCTCCGTCAACGGGGAGCTTAAAGTCACCGAGCAGCAGCGTCAGGAAGCCCTCCGGCTCTGCAAGCAGGCTGACAAGAAGGCGGCGCTGGCCTGTATGGAGGCTTTCGGCACAACCGACTTCCGCGACGACCTGCCCAATATCACCGTCCCGGCCCTGATCCTGCACGGCGACGGCGACGGCACCGTGCCCTACGAAGGATCCGGTGCCCGGACCCACGCAGCCCTGCCCGGCAGCTACCTGCACGTTATCCTCGGCGCACCGCACGGCTGCAACGTCAGCCACCCCGATGAATTCAACCAGGCACTCCTGAGCTTCCTCCAAAAGTAGAAGCCCAGCGATCCAGTGAGACATCACTCCAGCAAATCAGGGTGAGGCGACCACAAAGGGCGCCTCACCCTCGTCTCGAGGCTTTACCCCTGCGGACGCGATCACTTAGCTCATCGTGGTCGACCTCATGCTCCATGCCGTGAAGACGGCCGGTTCCGTGTCCCTGATCGGTTGAGTCGCTTTATTGCTCACGCCAATCCGAAGCACCATGTGTTCCGAATCACAATAGACCAGCGGGATTTCCTCACTGGCCTGATCGAGGAGTGCATTGTGAATCGAACATCTGTAGTGGCCCTTGGGGCCTCAGCCGTTGCTTTAATCGCTGCTACCACCCTGACAGTGGTGCCCGCCCAGGCCCATAATTCCAAATCAGAAGAGAAAACCGTCACCCTGACCGCCAAGCTGAAACAGCTCAATGGCTCCGGAGCCTCAGGCACGGCTACCGCCGTCGTTCGCGGTGAAACGATCAAGCACATTGAGGTGCACGCCAAGGGCCTGACACCTGATGCCCCCCACGCCCAGCACATCCACTACGGCGAGCAGGCTCTGAACGAGTGCCCCACGCTCGAACTGGATACCAACAACGACGGGCGCCTGAACACCGTCGAGGGCGTACCCGCTTACGGGCCGGTCGTCGTGTCCCTGAACACGAGCGGCGACACCACGCCAGCGAGCTTCCTTGACGTCACGCGTTTCCCGGTCTCGAAGGACGGCCGCTACAACTACAGCCGCAATAACATCGCGTTCACCGATGTGGCAGGCACGGGTTACCCAGGAACCGGCGGTACGGGCACCGCCAAACAGATCGCCGAGGCCATCCGTGACGGTGAGGGCGTTCTAGTCATTCACGGATTGGACTACGACGAAAACGGCACGTACAACTTCAGCAACCCGGAAGGCGCCAGCGAGCTGAACCCGGACCTCCCGGCAGAGGCCACCGACCCGGCAGTCTGCGGAGTCCTCGAACGCCACTAGCACACCCCGCGGGCCCTGATCCAGCACAGGTGTCCGTGCCGATGCGTGCAATGGGTGCGTACAACATGACTCCGATGGTCCGCCCTGCCGTGTGGGGCGGACCATTGACATGTCCGGGCGCGGCAGCCGCGGCGACGGAAACGGTATTTGGTGAGGTGTGTCGCAGTCAGTGCCATCCGCTACCGGGCCGGATCCGAACGACAGGCGCAAGCTGCCGGCCCTCGTGCCCAGGCTGCAGAAAACGGAAGGACGCAGTGGCTCGTTGAGAGATAGCAACACTCGCCGTCGGCACAGGCCCTCCCTGCCGGCATCCTTGGCTTCGTCCCTGGCCGCACCAGCCAATACGACCAGCTTTAGTTCCCGGGGCACCATCCGGGGCGATGCTGATCGGCTTGTTCCAAGGGCGGTACCGCACACCACAACATCCTCCAGCCCTGACCCGCCGGATTTCGACGTCGACGTCGAGGAACAGCACGAACTCGTTCGACGCATTCTCTTACAGCCGAGTGGTGGCTGGGTATGGACGGGCCGATTACCGGAGAACTCGACGCTGCGCGCTCCCCGGCGTCGGATACGGACGGCCCAGTTTGGCCGTAGGGTGGAGCCGGCTGGCGTCGCGGGGACGGCAGGGCACACCGCATGCGCTGCGCCATCAGGGCACGGACTGCTACGGACTAAAGATATCGTTCGTCAGGGCGCTGCTGGCGGGCCAGATTATCCAGGGGCTTAGCCGTTCCAGGTGGCGCTTGGCTATACAGCTTTGAGTTGGGTCCTGAGCCTTTGGAGGCCATCCCTGATTCTGGATTTGACCGTGGGCAGCGGTACGCAGAGCTTTACCGAGATCTCCCGGTAGGTCAACGAACCGAAATAGGCAAGGACAATGGATTCGCGCTGCAGAGCCGACAGGCATGCCAACGAGGCGATGAGGATCCGGGCGTCCATCTTGTCTGCCACGGCATCGAGGACGCCGTCGTAGGCGTTCGGCGCGTTCGCTGCCCATCGATGGTCACGGTTGCGGCTACTTTGGTTTGCCCGGACTTTGTCGACTGCCCGTCGGTGCGCGATGGTCATCAGCCAGGCCATAGGAGTGCCAGTGTCCGGCCGGTATTTTGCTGCGTCCTGCCAGACGACGATGTATATTTCCTGGACCACTTCCTCGCTGAGCTCCCGGTCAATGATGACGCGCTGGACCAATCCCGTGACCTGTCGGGATGTGCGGAGGTAGAACTCACTGAATGCCTGATGATCGCCCTGTGCCGTGAGCAGCAGCAGACCGGCAAGAAAGTCCCGGGCCTGGTCGGTCGGAGCTGGAACATTCTGGTCAGCTAAACGGGTCATCGTGCCTTCAGGTCTGGGAACCGAGAACCACGGGTTGGCTGCGCGGACAGGGCGGCCAGATGCTCTGCTGTGGTGTCCAGCACCCGGGATCTGCCGCATTTGGAACAGAGGACGGCCACCGCGAGAGTGCCTGCCTGCCCACCCCGAACGGTCGGTGAATCAACCTCGAGGTGCAGGTCGGTGTCACACACTGGGCACCAGGGGCGATTTCCCCGTGGCTGATGCGCGTTCCGGGGTAGGTAACTGCTTGACGCTGTGGTCATGGCGGGGTTCACACCACGGCCCGGTAGCTGGTCAGGATGTAGTCTGCAGCCGCCGGTCCCTTCATGCGCAGGCACTGTCCGGGACCGACGCGTTGCCTCATCGCGGCCCAGAAGGTGTGCTCCGTCCGAGGGGAGTTGTGGGACACGCTGCACCAGCTGGTGTAGAGGCCAAACAAGGAGTCCCCGTCAAGAGTCGAGTCTGACTCCTGTTCACGATAAGTGGCTTCCTGAAGGAACTGGTCGAACTCTGCATAGGCCATGAGGGCTCTTCTCAACAAGATGCGGTGGTCCGCCGTCGGGCTACAGCGGATTCAAAACTCGGCGCCCTGGATAAGGACGCCAAGCGGAACTGCGGATCATCGTCCGGCGGAGAAACAGAGGTGAGGCGAATCAGCTACTTCCGGCGCGGGCGCCGGACGAGCGTGTATCAGGCGCGTTGGATTCGGGTGCGGGCCGTCGCCGGCCCGCTACCGGCCTGAGCGGCGACGCCCCCGTGGCTGGAGATGAGGGAAACGGCCATCCGCTTGGCCCAGACGGCTGCCTCTCTGTCTCCTTCGACCGCTGAGATAATGGAGCCCTTCGTCAGGATGTGGCAGGACCGCGCAAAAACGTCCGGCTGGTCGAGACCCGCCTCCTCGGCGAGAGTTCGCATGAAGGCCCTTACTCGGGCCAGATAGCTGACGGATGCCTCTCCCAAGGGATGTTTGGGGCCCATTTCCAGCATGGTGCTCACGAAGGCGCAGGCCTGGAAGTCATCCCGGCGAAACCACCCGTCCAGAACATCGAAAATCGCCAGCAACTGGGCTGTTGGGTCGGCGGATCTTTTCCTGCAATCAGCGATGATCTGCTCAACAGTAAGGTCCTGATGGCAGCGTTCCAGGAAAGCCAGAACCAACTCATCCTTGGACGTGAAGTGTCCGTAGAACGTGGCCTTGGCAACCCCGGCGCGCGAAATCAGCTCAGCTATGCCGACATCGCGGATGCCACGCTGTGCGAATAACTCGTAGGAGGCAGCCAATATGCGCTCCCGCGCGCCAACGCGGGATGGACGTGAAGGGGCAGGGGTGCCAATTGGGTCAGCTAATGAGCTTTGAGAGTGTTCCATCACCAGCAGACACTACATGCAAACCAGACAGACCGGTCAGTACGGTTCAAAAAATCCGGTTGTGAAATCCATGCTGCATCCGACCTGAACAGCCGCCACTGGGCTGCGCTCCGCGTCTGAGCTGACACATTCACAAACTGGGGAACACGACCGCAACTGCTACATAGAACCCACTGCTGAGTTCGGCCGCCTTGCGATGGACTCAAAGCACCGGGAAAACGACCCGAAAACACGCATCTGTTGCGTCGACACCCAAGAAACCGCCCATCCATTATGGGCAGTCGATGCAACAACAGGTTCAGGTCAAATATGGTTTGAAAGCCCTGCCGCCGGTAACGACGAGCCCGGAAAGGCCATGGGCGTCTACCTCGGAAATCGGGTACTGGAGTATCCTTGCGGCCTCCGCCTGCTGCTCCCGGGCTAGGAATTGCGCCGTATCATCAGGCAGCCCACCAGGTCGAGTGCTCCATCCGCTCGGAATGCTGCTCCGCCACGCACCGGGGGTAATCCTGATGATCGTGACATAAAAACGCTGACCGGATCGCTGGCCGTACCCGGCTGATCGGCGGAGTGTTCGCTGCGACCGCAGGCGTCATCGCGGCGGCGGTTTCGGCGGACTCCAGCGATGACCCCTCACAGTGATTTGGTTTGAGCCGGTGCTTCCGGGAAGCGCGCTCCCGACCACGCCCGGAACCGGGAGGACGCCGGTTTGTCCGTAAGCGTCCATTACCGGGTGTCCGACATGGGCTCAGCACCGCACATATCGCAACTCAAAGCGGTAAGTTCGCGGTTACGATCGGTCCGCGGATGCTTTCTGCTTGAACGAAATGAGCCCTCATGCCTGACATGCCCGCAGTTATCGTTTTTGACGTCAATGAAACACTGTCCGACATGTCAGTCATGGGGGAACGGTTCGCCGAAACCGTGGCGCCGTCCTTTCTGGCCAAGGTCTGGTTTTCCGGGGTGCTGCGGGACGGGTTTGCAATGACTGCGGCGGGGGACGCAGAACACTTCGTGGAGATCGCGACGGGGCTACTGCGGGTGAGCCTGACGGGACTGCCGTTGAACCGTGGTGTCGAGGTCGCCGTCAAAACACATCATGGACGGATTCGACGATCTGGTGCTGCACCCTGACATTGTCGGCGGAGTCAGGGACCTGGAAGCGGCAGGATTCCGGCTGGTGACACTGTCCAACGGCTCCGCCCAAGTGGCGCGGAAGCTGTTCGATGACGCCGGAATCGCTGAGGACTTTGAGGCCCTGCTGTCCGTTGAGGACGGGCCGGCCTGGAAACCGGCTCCGGAGGCGTATCGGCACGCTGCCCAGATGTGCGGTGTGGAACCAGGGCGCATGCTCCTGGACGCTGTCCATCCCTGGGATATCCACGGGGCAGCACGGACCGGGCTGCGCACGGCGTGGATTAACCGCAGCGGCGCATCCTACCCGTCCTATTTCACGCCACCGGAGATCACCATCGGGTCACTTCGTGAACTCGCGCCGCTCCTAAGGCCGGGTGCCTAGCCTGTAGAGGTGCGGGGATACCCCGGATTCCACGGAACGTGAGGCAGTGCCGGCCGGCTGATGCCCTCTGTCCTGCCGGTGCGGGGAGCCTAGCTACGCAGGTCCGGCTCTTCTGTTCAGGAGCGGTGGGCATGAACTGGGAGTGGTGGGCCCTCGATCAGACGGGCTGGCCGGGCATGAACTCTCGCGGACCTCTTGCGCACAGCGGCAGGGATGGCGATCTTGGCCGCTGGGGGTTACCCGCTGAGGCCCAACTGCTCGAGTGGGCCCACGACGTCGTAGTGGCGGCGCCCGTTGACGATCAGGCCGTGATCATCAACGAGCGTGAAGAATGCCATCTCGAACCTGAGGGATCTGCCGGTGGTGGGATGTCCCCGGACGGCAGTGTCAACGGGCCGGTATGCGTGCCCGCTAGGGTCAATTCGGCTGTGAGGGTCGAGCCGCTGACGACGCTGCACGCCACCTCGACCCGTAGGTTCGGGAAGGCGGTGAAGAAGGCCGAGGAGTCGTTCGCCACCGCGGCCCGTCCGAGCAGCGGTTCGGGATATTGCGGGTCGCGGACGGCGGCCTCCTCGCTGTAGAAGGCAGCGAACCGTGCGACATCCTATTTCACCGTGAGGGTGCCTTTCATGTTGCCGTGGAAGATGCAGTGGTAGGGGTAGGTCCCTGGTTCGGTTGGGGCGGTGAAGGTGCCGGTGCCGGTGCCGACTTTGATGGTGGCGTCGAACGCGTTGGCGGTGTCCGCGGTGATGGTGTGCGCTTCGATGTCCTCGTTGGTGACACTGATTGTCGCTCCGGGACTCACCGTTTCCGCGCCCTGGTATTTGAAGCCCTTGATCAATATTTCGGCCGGGGCCGCCGTGGATGAAGTGCCGGGGCTGGAGGTTGGGGGAGTGGTTCCTGGGCTGGTGGCTGGAGCTGATGTTGGCTGTGTTGTTGGCGCTGATGCCGTGCCGGACGCGGACGTGCCGGGGTTCCCGCAGCCGGAGAGGGCGAACAAGGTCATTGCCGCCGCGAGTCCGAGTGCTCGCATTGTTCTGATGTTTGTCTTCATGTTGAAACCTTTCGTGGAGCCCGGCTGTGATGGTGTGCTGAGGAGCTGAGTCAGGGGTGTTCGATCCAGCAGGCCAAAATGGTGGTGGAGAGCTGGTAGGCCAGGGCGTTCCTGCTGATGCTCTCGGGCCCCAGGGCGGGGTGCAGTCCGGTGGCGTCCACGTGCAGGACGAAGTTGTCTTTTTGGAACACCGCTGAACCGTCGGCGGTTTCGTAGGCCGGGAATCCCAGGTTAGCGAGGCCTTCGATGGGTTTGGCGTCTTTCGCGAGGGCCTGCATGGCGTCGAAGTATGTCATTGCTGATGTCTTGTCCGCGGCTTCTTGGACGGAGATTTCCAGGGCCCCTTCGGCCAGGTGGTAGGTGCAGGTGAAGGTGTTGTCGGCCCAGTCGTTGACGGTGTGCGGGTCTGAGTCCAGGTCCAGGATGGCTGTGAGCCTGTCCATCGGCTGGTCGCCGCATACCATCAGGGCAGCGGCGCTGGGACCGTCCGCCGTCGCACCCGGCGACGCTGATCCCTGACTGTGATGCCCGCCGCCGTGACTGCCGGCGTGGCCGGTCTCAGATGAAGCTGCAGGTGACGTCGACGGGGCGTTCGATGGCGCGGACACGGCCGCGGACGCGGCGCAGCCGGTCAGCAGCAGGGCGGACAAGGCCAAGGAGGCCACTAATGGCTTGCGGTGTTTCACAGCTCTTCCATCCTGGCCGCCGCACTTTCCGGGTCAGCGGCCGTTGTCAGGCTTTGAGTTTGGCGTAGATGACGTAGTTGTCGTCGAAGAGCCCGGTGGCGGGGTCGAAGCCGTCGCAGGTGATGAGCCGGAGCTCAGCTCCGGGGGTGTTTCCGTAGACTTCGAGGGTGGGGAACTGGTTTTTGCCGTAGAGGGCGCCGCGGTCAACGGTGAACACGGCGGTGCTGCCGTCGGTTCGGGAGACGTTGATTTCAGCGCCGGGGGCGAGGTTGCGCAGGTCCGCGAAGACGCCTCTGGCGCCGCCGAGTGCGTTCACGTGGCCCAGCATCACGGAGGGGCCGCGTTCCCCGGGGGCGGGGGAGCCGTTGTACCAGCTGGCGGGTGCGTCGCTGCCGGTGCCCGGTACCTCGAGGGACCCGTTCTCCCGTAACCCCAGGTGGAGCAGGTCGGTTCTGACGCCGATGGAGGGAATCGCCAGGGTGACGGGGGCGGAAGCGCCCATCACCGGTGGAAGCTGCTGCGTTGCCGGAGCCGCCGGAGGGCCAGCGGACGGAGCCGGGGAAGTGTCGGGTGCTGCCGCAGCCGGGACGGAAGCCGAAGGTTGGGAGCCGGCGTCCGGCGTTCCGCTGTTCCCCGCGGCGCAGCCACTCACGCTGAGGAGGAGCAGAACCCCGGCCGCCGTGGCGGCCCGGAGGCCCCCGCGGCGGCCGGAATTCCTGATTGTCACAGTAGTGATCCGGTCCGTCGGTGCTTAGGCTGCTGCGCCGGCGGTGCGGCGGCGGATAACGTAGGCTCCACCGGCGAGGGCGATCAGGGCCAGGCCGCCACCGACAGCGAGGGCGCCGGTGTCGGTGCCGGTTTCCTGGGTGACGCCGGTGTCAGCGCCGCCTGCAGGCATCTTCATCTGCCCGGCCTTCAAGGTCCCGCACAGGGCGGGGGAGGTGGCGGCCAGCGGAAGCGTCGGAGCCAGATCGCTCTTGGCGGCCTGGCCTGCCGCGCTGAGGGTGGCGGGGTCCAGGCCGTGGACGACGACTACAGCGGTGCCGGCCTCAAGGGCGGCCTTGGTTTCGGCGTTCAGTTCGAACGTGCGGTCAACCGTGTAGGCGGCACCCTGGCCGCCGACCTTAAGATCAAGGCCCGCTGCGGGGCTGGTGTCACCGCTGGTGGACAAGGTGGTCACGATCCCGCCGTAGGACGGGGCGCCTTCGGTGGTGGAGATGACCTTGTCGCCGTCCTTATCGGCCGAGGGCGCCGGGCAGACACCCTGGGCGCCGCCGTGAATGTGCTGGACATGCGGGTACGGAGCGTCCATAAAGGTCGCCGGCATGCCCGAAACCTTCAGGACGACGTGGGCCTGATTGCCCGTGACATCAACACTGATGGTGCCCGAGCCGGCGCTGCCGTTGAGCTGGCCCAGGGTGGACTGGTAGGACTGGTCCGCTGCCATCGCAGGGGAACCGGACAGGGCAACTGCGGCCAAAGCCAGAGTGGGGACCGCCATAAAGCGAAGCGTCTTTTTCATTGGATAAATCTCCTCATACACGCGCGTGGATGTTGGCACCCCAGGGAAGGGGACAGCAGTACTTCGGAACAACGCCGGGAAAAGACGGGTATGGATGTGGCCGGGTTCACATATTTTTAGTCAGACCAATGTCGGGCAGGCACCAGAGGCGCCTTCCCGGGCCGGTAAACCCGTCCGGGTCATGCCGTTGAAGCCCCGCGGCGGCGGCCCCTGGCAGCAGGCCCTGATTCAGGTGGGGTCTTGCGCAGCAGGGCGTACCCGGCCACCGCCAGGCCGCCAGCGGCCGCTTCGGCCACCGCTGTGATGACCTTGGCCGCGTACCAGACCGGTTCATACATCGAAGGCAACGGCCCAATAGCAGGGACCTGGACATACCGGTAAAGGATGACCGCGGCCAGGGACGATAACGCGACCACCGCGGCGGCCGCGAAAGCGGTCCGGGAACCTACCAGCAGCACAAACACGGCAGCGACGACCGAGGAGCCAGCCTGGACCAGAAACAGGGTGCCTTGCCCGAGCCCGCCCGGGGCCGCCAGCTGATAGCCCGGGGCGAGCTGGACATGGACCACGGCACTGACCACCAGGCCCGCAGCGACACAGACACGCAGTACCCAAAGAGACCGTGCCTGCGGTTTTATTGCGGGCCTGCTCATTTCACGACCAGCGTCCCCGTCATCTGCGGATGAAAGCTGCAGATAATCCCGTACTCACCCGGAGCATCCGGAGCCCGGAAGCTCACCGTTGCACCGCCCGGGACTTCAACGTCGAAACCGCCCTCGTCCTTGGCCGTCAGGGTATGCGGGGCGCTGTCCGCGTTCGTCACCGTCACCATCGCCCCCGGCTTTATCGACGCGGGAACCTCATACGCGAAGCCCCTAATCGTGATGACAGCCTCACCGGCCGAGGCCGACCCACCAGCTGACGGGAAAGAGGAACTGGTGGCGGGCGGAGCGGCGGAGGGTGCACCTTCCTGGGCGGCGCACCCGGTAATGGCCGCCAACGACACGGCGACAGCTACGGTCAAGATTCGATTGATCGTTCTCATGACAATCCCTTTCCCAGGGATGTGTCCGCCGCGCGCCGGACTGGTGCGCCTGTCAGGAAACTACCCACACACCCTATTCGTCACCCCCGCCCTCGCGGACTGCCCGGGCCTCTGGGTCGAAATGCCCCAGTATGCGGCCGGCCTGTGTAGGTCGGCCTAACCGGGGAGGTGGCGGCTCACCAGGCGTCACTTTTGGTGCGGTGGAATCAACACAGCGTCAGCTCATAACGCCGACACCAGATGCACTGCTTCCCGGTCCGGCCACCGGTCGGCAAAGCATTGGATGCCGGGTTAGGCTGGCGCGATGACTGATCAAGAGAATTCCAAGTCCGTAAAGGCCACCGAACTGCTCCGCCTGCACCGGGCCCCGGAGGTCCTTCAGCTCATCAATGTTTGGGATGTCATCACGGCTCGTGTGATCGCTGATCTGCCCGGCACCAAAGCCCTTGCTACCGCTTCCCACTCCATTGCCGCGTCGTACGGTTACGAGGACGGGGAAAAGATGCCCGTGGAGCTGATGCTGGAGGTTGTCGGCCGTATCGCGGCGTCCACTGCTTTGCCGGTCAGCGCTGACCTGGAAGCCGGGTACGGCAACCCGGGGGAGACGGTGCGGCGGGCGATCGGTGCAGGTATTGTCGGGGCCAACATTGAGGACCAGATGCGCCCGCTGGCGGAGGCCGTGAAGCAGATGGGGGATGCCGTCCGGGCCGGGGAGGCCGAAGGGATCGATTTCGTCCTCAACGCCCGAACCGACGCTTTCCTCCTCGGACAAGGCAGAGACCCCTCGGACGTCCTGGCCGACGCCATCGAACGCGGAAAGGCATTCCTGGACGCCGGAGCGTCCTGCGTCTTCGTTCCCGGCAAGCTTGACGAAGCGACCGTGGCAGCCCTGGTCGAAGGCATCGGCCTGCGGAAAGTCAGCGTCATAAACGTCCCCGGCTCCCTCGCCCCGTCCCGGCTGCAGGAGCTCGCCGTCGCACGTATCTCCTATGGGCCCTGGACCCAGCGCGTGGCCCTGACTGCCCTCGCGGACACCGCCACTGAACTGATGAACGACGGGGCCCTGCCTGAGAACACCAGAGCTTTGAACTGACAACTCAGGACAGGCCAGGATCCCCATGGGGCCGGGTTGGCTGACCGGACGGCTCCGATGGTGGGGACGGCCCGACCGGCCGGCCGCCTCTATCCCCTCCGGCACCCGCACGCCGGGGTCCTGGCCTGAAGGGGTGTGTCAATCCGTTGAGGATGCGGCGCCGAATAGTGGTCGGGCCTCCGTAGACCTTCCCGTCACGATCGACCTTGATCCTGGGCACCAAAGGAGCCACGGCCACGGCCGTGCGGCTTGGCGCGGACAACTCCACAGGGGTGCGGCTTGGCCGCAGCGTCGCCGGGAAGCGCCCGCTGTGGGCCTCCTGGGAGGACATGCTGATCCTTATCGCCGGTCCCCGGACGATGAAGACCACCTCCTACGCCGCCCCGGCAATCCTGGACGCACCCGGGGCGGTGATCGCCACCTCGAACAAGCGCGACATCGTGGATGTCACCCGCCCGATCCGGGCAGAGGTCGGCGCCGTGTGGGTCATTGACCCGCAGGCCGTCGCGGAAGAAGATTCCACCTGGTTGTGGAACCCGCTGTCCTATGTGAAGAACGAAGCGACGGCCGGGAACATGGCTCAGCACTTCGCCAACGGGTCCCGGGAACCCGGGACCAAACCGGATGCCTACTTCGACCCGGCAGGGAAGAACCTGCTCAAAGCCTTCCTGCTCGCCGCCTCACTCGACTCCGCCCCGGTCACGCAGGTCTACACCTGGCTGACCCGCCCGCACGACGAGGCCCCCGCAGAACTGTGAGGACCGCCGGCTATATAACCTGCTCTCGGACATGGTCATGGGCCACATCAGGGAACCGGAAAAGCAGCGGGCCGGTGTCTTCGGCACCGCCCGGGAAATGGTTTCCTGCCTGACCGACCGCGAGGTCAGCCAATGGTCACCCCGCTGCGGAACACGACGGTGGACACCGACCCGCGGCCGCAGTTCGTCCCCGAGGACTTCGTGCGGCAAAGGCACGCTCTACAGCCTTTCCCGCGAAGGCGTCGGCACCGCCAGCCCCCTCGTCACCGCCCTGACCGTCGCCGTCGTAGAAGCGGCTGAAAAGTACGCCACCTCCCAGCCCGCCGGTCGGCTCGCCATCCCGCTGCTCGGAATCCTCGATGAAGCTGCGAACGTATGCCGTTGGAAGACCCTGCCGGACCAGTACAGGCACTACGGCTCACGCGGGATCATCCTCATGACCATTCTGCAGTCCTGGTCCCAGGGCGTGGAGGTCTGGTCGCTGGAAGGGATGCGGAAGCTCTGGTCGGCGTCGAACGTGAAAATCTACGGCGGCGGCGTCCCGAGGTCGGCTACCTCGACGAGCTCTCCCGCCTGATCGGCCAATACAGCTACATCAACGTCTCCCGCAGCCACAGCAAAAACGGGTCGTCGTCCTCCCGGCAGGAGAAGAAGGACGAGATCCTCTCCGTGGCAGACCTGACAGCCCTGCCCAGGTTCCGGGCCATCCTGCTCGCCTCCGGTGCCCCGGCAACCATGATCGAAACCATCCCCTGGATGAACGGCCCCCACGCCCAGAAGGTCAAAAACTCCCTCACCACCCAGGAGAAAGTCGATCGCGAGCCTGCCGTCGTTCCGGCGCACAATCCATGGATGGACGGCCACGCGTGAGGGCGGAGTTCGGGGACGCGTTCGGCGACGAAGAGGCCCAGCCCACACCGAGCGGCCACAGCCATGACGAGCCTGAACCGGAGCTGGTTTACTCCAGTGCCGTTGAATTCTTCGCCGAGCTCCTGGCCCAGTCCTACGTCCGGGAACACTCAACGAAGGGGCAACGTTCGCCTGGTGCCCCGAATGGTACAAACACCCCGAAACCCTGATCCGCATGGAAGCCATTTGGCGCGCCTGGGAACACCTGCGCCTTGAGTCGGCCCTCGGCGTCAGCACCTGGTGGCCCGCAGCATTCGCACAGGGAGCCCGAGGCCGGTATCTTCGGCTCAGGACCAGCGTCGGTTTCGCCGGCCCCCTGATCCTCTGGGGTGGCCGAGTCGGTCGGTTACTTCGTGGCCATCAGCGGGTCGGTGGCTTGGGGTTCTGTATTCGCTCAGGTCTCAGGCTCTTCTTTTGGTGCTGCTGTTCCTGGGCATCGGCGTGATGCTGGTGGCTCGCTGTCGCCCGGCTGCCACGGGGGACCCCGCAGTACGTGCGGGGTCCCCGGCAGCAGGGTCACCGGGCGCTGGCGGCAGGTTCGTCCTCGAGGTCCTCCGGTGCCGTGAGGTCCATTTCGAGCAGCGGCACCACTTTGGACTTAGTGATGAAGCGGTGGGCCAGCCACAGGACGATGAAGACCGGCAACCCGATATAGGAGGAAAGCACCTCCATGCCCCTTCCGGCGAGCACGGCCTCGTAGTTCTGTCCCGCGATCACCAGGACCAGCAGGGCAAAGGCCAGCAGCGGGCCAATGGGGAACAGGGACGCCTTGTACGGCAGGTCGCTGACCTTGTTTCCCTGGGCCAGGAAGCCGCGCCTGAAACGGTAGTGGGAGACCGCGATCCCCGCCCAGACGATAAAGCCGCACAGGCCAGAAATGTTCAGCAGCCAAGAATAGGCCGCGCCCTGACCGACGATCGCGGCGAGGAACCCGAAGAGTCCCACAGCCGCGGTCGCCAGCAACGCCGGGATCGGCACGCCACGCGCATTAGTGCGGCCGAAGATCTTCGGGGCCATGCCGTCATGGGCCATGGCGTAAAGCATCCGGGTCGAGGCATACAGTCCTGAGTTACCCGCGGACAGGATGGCTGTCAGGATCACCGCGTTCATCAATGCCGCGGCGAAGGCGATCCCGGCGCGCGAGAAGACCAGAGTGAATGGTGATACTGCAATATCGGCTTCGCCGGAGGTCAGCAGGCTCGGATCGTTGAACGGGATCAGGCAGCCGATGATGAAGATGGCACCAATGTAGAAGAGCATGATGCGCCAGAAGACAGTGCGGATAGCCTTCGGCACTTCACGACGCGGGTTCTTGGCTTCGCCTGCGGCCACGCCCACCAGCTCGGTGCCCTGGAAGGAGAACCCGGCAATCATGAAGACTGAAATGATCGAGACCCAACCCCCGTGGAACACCTCATCGCGGTTTTCCCAGTTGCTCAGTCCCGGGGAGTTATCCCCGAGGATGCCGAAGATCATCAGCACGCCGGCGATCAGGAAAACTACCACTGCGCTGACCTTGATTAAGGAGAGCCAGAACTCCGATTCACCGAAGGACTTGGCCGAGAGGGCGTTGAGCCCGGTTAAAACCACCAGAAAGATCCCGGCCCACACCCAGCCGGGGACCCCCGGGAACCAGAAATCCATAATGATTCCGGCCGCGACCAGCTCGGCGGCCACGGTGATGGCCCAGTTGAACCAATAGTTCCAGCCGATCGCGAACCCAAAGGACGGGGAGACAAAACGGGTGGCAAAGGACTGGAAGGAGCCGGCGACCGGAATTTTGGCTGACATTTCGCCCAGCGACTGCATCAACAGGAATACCATCAGCCCGACCAGCGCATAAGCAGCCAACGCACCGCCGGGACCCGCCTGGGAAATGGTGCCGCCCGAGGCCACGAACAGCCCGGTACCGATCGCACCGCCAATGGCGATCATCTGCAGGTGGCGGCCGCTTAGCCCGCGCTTGAGTTCGTTGCCAGTTTCTCCGGAGGCGCGTCCGGCCCCTGTCGCCAGGGATGATCCGGTTCGTGCCACTGCATCGGGGTTGATATCTGCGACAGTTCCGCTCATTGGCGGATCATCTGTTTGGGTGGGGGAGCTGAGTCCCATGGTGCCTCCGGGAAGGTAGCAGCGAATGAGTTTGGGCTTTCCGGCGGGTCGGCCGGGAACAATGGTGACCAAGCTAACACACGCAAAGAAAGAGCCCTTTGGGACCGGAATGTTGCATGAGAATGCGGGCAAGGTCTTACGAATAGGCCTGACTTCCCCGTTCTGAGCATAAGATTTGCTAATTTGCTTGCCCTGAAAGGGTAAGCGGCTCTGGCGATCTGCTATGGCACTCGGCGGGGAAGCGGGATCCGGGCTTTTGGAACTGACACGGTTACCGCTGGCACAGCGTCGTGACTGCAGGCGGCGGGACGGAACTCCTCGGCGGGGCGGTGGCACTGCGGGCCGGTCCGCCCGCATCAAAGGCCGAGCGGTTCGGGATCTCCCTTTCCTCGTGGCCCGGATCTGGCGCAGGTGGAACATCCAGCCGCACGGCATCGAGACGTTCAAGTTCTCCACCGATCCCAGCTGGAGGCCAAGCTCCGTGACAAGGTCGGCCTCTGCATGTCACCGCCGGAGAACGCGGTTGTGGTCAGCATCGACGAGAAGACCCATCCAGGCCCTTGGCCGCACCCATGCGGACCAGCTGCTGTCCCCGGACCATGCGTCCCAGCAGACCCACGATTACAAACCGTAACGGGACCATGGCACTGTCGCGGTCCTGGACGGCTTTGACCTACAGGCAAATTCTGTAGGCACATCTGCTGATCGGGCCCAGTGGCAGGAGCTGAGCCTGGGAAGAATGCATCAGGGGCACAAAATCATTTTTAGATGCGCTGACTCTAGGATGACCGGAGCATTCAACACCAAGACCCGCAAGAGGCATAGGTGGGAAGAGAGCGCATTTAGCAATAGAGTTTCTTATGCTTAGCCCAAAAACCAGTCAAGCCTCCTTATCCTTTGCTACGTTCTTCGGGAACCCATCAACGGAAGGAACGAGCATGTCTGTAATCGCAAACCCGGAAGTGACAACCATCCGGGCAGACGACCTCAAGGCGCTCCCGGCCTGGCAGGCCCTGAAGAGAGCCGTCATTGGACTGCAGCAGGTTCAAGCGCAGGACGGCTCCGTTCCGGAACCTGCTCATCACGATCAGGCCCGCCTGAATGTCAGTACCATTGCCGACTCAATCGAAGACCTGCGTCCCCACCTTCTCCACGACATCGAATACCTTGGACTACTCGTCCAAGACTTCAACCGTTGGGAGTCTGAGTGCTTCGGTGTTCCGGACTTCCTGAACTCCCTGATTGCCTTCCACCCCGAGCAGTGGCGCACCGATGGGCTGCCGCACTTGGTTGTGTTCCCCATGTACACGCAGAACGGCAGCACCAACCGACACTTTGAGGCCGTCCTCATCGAGGTTATTTGGCCTTCCTTCGTCGCTGAACTGGAGGCAGGAAGCTACTCCAACAAGCTGTTCGTCCCCATCAGCTTCGCCGATTTCACGCCGGGCTATGACACGAACTCCGCAGTACTCTTCCCCGAGACCGTAGCGGTCCGGAGCACCCCGTCGTTCACTTGGGGAGCCATCTTCGCGGACCGCGAAGCCGCCCGCTTCCGCCGCGTCTTAAAAGCTGCTGCCGACATCACTTCCCTGGACCTGCCGACTGACGCCGCGGAACTGCTCGAGGACCAACACCTCACGGAGAAGACCTTCGTGATGTGGGACCTCATCCACGACCGGACCCACATGCGCGGTGACCTGCCCTTTGACCCGTTCATGATCAAGCAGCGGATGCCGTATTTCCTGTATTCACTCGAGGAGCTTCGCTGTGACCTGACCGCCTTCCGCGAATCAGTCCTCATCGAGAAGGACGAGAACGCTTCCGAGGATGCGCGCAAGCACGCCAAGCTGGTCCAGTACGCCGTGATCTTTGACCGGATCTTCCGCTTCGCGATTACCGGGAACCGGGTCCGTAACTACGACGCCGTGGGCGGCCAGTTGCTGTTCGCCTGGATGCACCAGCACCGGGTCCTGCACTGGACCGACGGAAAGTTGAGCATTGACTGGAAGGACGTCGCGGGCGTGGTCGTCGAGCTGGGTATCCGCATCGAGGAACTTTACTGGCGGTCGATCGACCGGCCGAAGACCGCACACTGGCTGGCGGCCTATGAGCTCGTCTCCGAAACCCTTACCCCCAACCCGTCCTCGGTTTGGGCCAAGGGACCGGACGCCCTTCCGCTCGACGGCCCTCCTCGGGGACTGACGGACCAGGTCCTTGATGACGAATTTCCCTTGTCAATGTTCTACGAGGCACTGGAGAAGAAGATGCGCTCTGTCATTGAGTCAACTGCCGGGATCACCGGTAAGAGCCCGGTGAAGACCGAGGGCGAGGCGGGCGCATGAGCCGGGTCCTCTCGGGGCGTACAGTCGTCGTCGCCGGTTCGACCAGCGCTGCCGGCGTTGCAGTGGTCCGTACCCTCTCGGATGCAGGGGCACGGGTGGCCGCGGTGGACATTCTTGAGGACCGAGTGCAGGAGCTCGCGGGCGCGTACGACAACGTCACAGGCTATGTCTGCAACCTCGCGGACCTGCAGGCCGTTGAGGATTTGGCGAATTCTGTCCGGCACGATCTGGGTCCCGTGGACGGCCTCGTCCATCTTGTAGGAGGGTGGCGCGGCGGTACCGGCATTCAGGGGCAGACGGATGAAGACTGGGACTTCCTGCACACCAGTGTCCTCACCACTCTGAGGAACACCAGCCGCGCGTTTTACGATGACTTGGCTGCCTCCCCTGCCGGACGCCTGGCCATCGTTTCCGCACAGTCCGCTTCCTCGCCGACGGCGGGCGGCGCCGCCTATGCGGCGGTCAAGTCCGCCGCCGAGGCATGGACTCTGGCCGTGGCCGACGGATTCCGGGACCTGCAGGGAGGAAAAGAAAGCCCTCTCCCCGCGCAGCACTCAGCCGCCCTGGTCTTCGTCGTCAAGGCTCTGGTCGATGACCGGATGCGCGCAGCCCAGCCGGAACGCAAATTCCCGGGATTCACCGATGTCAGTGTCCTTGCCGACGCCGTAGAGCGGATCTTTGACCTGGAGGCAGGACAGATCAATGGGCAGCGCCTGCCCCTCACGACCGGCCATATTTTGGGTTCACCGGCATGAGCGTCAATGTCGGTTTCACAGCAGCCGTCCCGCAGGTCCTGGCGGGGCGCCTGCATGACCCGAACTACCGGGGCTTCGCCTCGGATAACTACGCCGGGGCTCATCCCGAAATCATCGAAGCAGTTCAGGCAGCCAACGAAGGCCACGTCACCGCGTACGGTGACGACGTCTACACCGGGCGGCTTCAACAGGTCGTCCAGTCCCACTTCGGGACTGCTGCAACCGCATATCCCGTCTTTAATGGAACGGGGGCCAATGTCCTTGCCCTCCAAGCCCTGCTGCCGCGCTGGGGCGCTGTCATCTGCGCGGCGACTGCGCACATCAACACAGATGAGAACGGCGCCCCGGAACGCATCGGCGGAATAAAACTCCTCCCGATCCCAACCGCGGATGGCAAACTCACCCCGGATCTGATCGACGCCGAAGCCTGGGGATGGGGAGACGAGCATCGTGCGCAACCGCTGGTCGTATCGATCACCCAGACCACCGAACTCGGCACCTGCTACACGCCGGAAGAAATCCAGCGGATTTCTGAGCACGTCCATGCGAAAGGAATGAAACTCCACCTGGACGGAGCAAGGCTGGCCAACGCTGCAGCACACCTCGGGCTTCCTTTGCGGGCATTCACCACCGATGTCGGTGTCGACGTCCTGTCCTTCGGCGGCACCAAAAATGGGCTGCTGTTCGGCGAAGCCGTGGTCTGGCTCAACTCACAGTCCGACCCAGGAATGAATTACCTGCGCAAGATGAACATGCAGCTTGCCTCAAAGATGCGGTTTGTCTCTGCGCAACTGATTGCCCTGCTAACGGATGAGTTGTGGCTGCGGTCCGCCAGTCACGCCAACGACATGGCTCAACGTCTCAGCGCAGGGATTTCGGCCATTGACAGTGTCTCCCTGACGCAGGTCACACAGTCCAGTGGCGTCTTTGCCGTCCTTCCACCCGGAGCTGCCGCGAAAGTCCGGGAAGCCTTCCGCTTTTATGACTGGGACCAGGCACGCGGTGAAGTCCGGTGGATGTGCTCCTGGGATACCACCGAAACCGATGTCCAATCCCTCGTGGCTGCCGTTGAAGCGGCCGTGGGCTCCCTGGCCTCAGCAAACGGCTGACCGCGGAGACGTACCCCCTTAACGGCGGGTATTTCCGGTTGTCGCAGTCTTAAATTGTCGCGCCCGCGTCATCGTCACCGGAGGGACAGGGGATCTCATCCGCCGCGATATGTGGGGCTGAGCCAGTTCGCCCCTGCTCATCCTGAGCCAAGACGGACCCCCGTGGCACCATTCTCCCCGGTCCATCTCGCCCTCCAGATAGGAATTTCTTCATGACCACGAGGACCATATCCCCCACAAAAGTGACGGGCAGCAACCGCGTCAAGCGCGGCATGGCGGAGATGCTCAAGGGCGGCGTCATCATGGACGTCGTCAACGTCGAGCAGGCCCGCATCGCTGAGGATGCCGGAGCCGTGGCAGTCATGGCGCTGGAACGCGTTCCCGCCGACATCCGCGCTCAGGGCGGCGTGTCCCGCATGTCCGATCCGGACATGATCGAGGCGATTATCGCCGCCGTGTCCATCCCGGTCATGGCCAAGGTCCGCATCGGCCACTTCGTCG